>JAQVEQ010000271.1 GCA_028697875.1 Novosphingobium sp.
GGTGGTCCAGGGCCGCTGGACGGACTGCAATGCCCGGCCGATGCCCACGCTGACGAAGATCAGGCTGGCGGACCTGCGCCGGCACCTGCCCGCCGATACGCCTGCGGTAAGCCCGACCGAACGCGAACGGCAGGTCCGCGACCGGCGCGCGGCCTTCCTCCAGCGCATCCTCTGGTGATCGCCACAGGGCGATTGCCCGCGCCGGATAGGTTCCGGGCATATAATTGCCATTGGTAATTATTGATATATGAAAGCAATTACCCGGCTGCGCGGCGGAAACCAAGCAACTTGCCGCTGGGACGCCTGCTTGTTGCCAGGTTGGGGAAGACTTGCCAAAGGGAGCGCCATGGCCACTTCGTCACCGTCCAAACGCAGGGGGATGCGCACCGCCCCCGACGTGGAGGAAATGTTTTCCTTCGCGGTCTACGATGCCGTCATCGGCTTCCAGATCAGCCGGGCGGCGGACGGCCTGGCCCGCGCGCTCAACGCCATCATCGACAGCACGGGCGCGGCGCTGACGACGCGGGAATTCGTGATTCTCAACCTGCTGCACGAGGAAAGCCCGCTGCCCCAGACGCAGCTGGTCGAACGCAGCTACAAGGACCCGGCCGCGACCAGCCGCCTGGTCGAAAGCCTGCGCAAGAAAGGCATGGTGGCCCGCGTCCCGTCGAAAGCCGACCGCCGGGTGACGCTGATCAGCCTGACGGACAAGGGCGAGCAGACACGCGCCCTGATCGTTCCCGAACTCAGCGCCCTGCTGCGCCGCGCCGTCGGGGAATCCACCGACGAGGAACTGCGCGCCACGCAGCGCGTCATCAAGCGCATCATGGCAGCGACGCTGGGCCCCGCCGCATAGCGCCTTCCCCCCCCACGGAGCTGTGCAAGCCCGCCGCGCCGCCATTGCATCGCCGCAGGCCGCGCGCCTAGTCAGGGGAATGGATCGGAAACCCGGATCGACCGGCGACGGCCGCAAGGCCGGGCGCCCCCGCAATCCCGGCACGGACCGCATCATCCTGGCCGCGGCGCGCAAGCTGCTGGCCGAAGGGGGGCTGGAAGCCCTGCGGTTCGAGGTCCTGGCCGACATGGCCGGGGTTTCCCGGCCGACGATCTACCGCCGCTGGGCAAGCAAGCCCGATCTCGTCAACGAAATCGCCTATGGCGGCGACGATCCCTTTCCTGCCCGGCCCATCGGCGACTTGCGGCAGGCGATCCGGTTCGTGTTCGAGCAATTGCGCGACCACTACGCCCAGCCCGACGTCTCGGCCGCGGCGATCGGCGCGATCGTCATGGGCCAGAAGGAAGGGGCCGCCCATCCGCCCGCGCTGGCGGTCGAGGCGGAACGCACGGCGCGCGAAGCGCTGCGCGCCATGATCGAGGACGGCAAGGCCCGCGGGCTGGTGCGCGGCGACGCCGATGCGGACGCGCTGTTCGACATTGCCGTGGGGGCGATCCTCTACCGGGGCCTGTTCAGCGCCGACAGCCGGCCCCGCCATGACGATGTCGAACCGCTGGTCGATATCGTCATGGCGGGGCTGCAACCCTGACTTGGAGCACTTTCCGGCCAATCTGGATCATCGGGATTGGCCGGAAAGTGCTCTAACGCGATGGCTCCCACGCGTCGCCGGCGCCCATCCGGGCGGCCACGGCCGCGCCTTCGGGGCCCATGCCGTTCAGCGTGTCGCACAGTTCCTCGACCATGCTGCGCGCCATGCGCACCCCTTCCATCCCCATGACGCCGCTTTCGGCCGCCGCCCAGGCTTCGGGCGTGTCGGCGGCGGCTTTCGCGCCTTCGCCTTCGGCCAGCATGACCCGCGCCGCGCGCCCGCCGCCGACCGAGAAGACCTGCCCGCTGATGCGCGTCGAAACGAGCCAGACGACGAATGCCGCCACCCGCACGGGGGCGAAATGGTCGGCCAGGAAATCGCGCAGCACCGTGTCGGGAATCTGCGCGGTCAGGCGGGTATAGGCCGACGGCATGATCGCGTTGACCGCGATCCCCACCCCGTGCCCTTCGATCGCAAGCGTGCGGGTAAGGCCGATCATCGCCGACTTGGCCGTCGAATAATGCGACGTGAACGGCGCGCCGAACGAGGCGGAAGACGACGAATTGACGATGTGGCTGCCCTCCCGCTTCATCAGGTGCGGCCATGCGGCGCGGGACATGCGCACGGTACCTTCCAGGTGCGTGTCCATCATCCGCTGCCAGTCGGCGGGCGGGATTTCCGGGAACCAGCCGCCCCCCGCAATGCCCGCGTTGTTGATCAGGATGTCGACCTGCCCGAAGGCGTCGAGCGCGGCCCCGACAATCGCGCCCGCCCCGTCGATCACGCTGTTGCGGTCGGCCCGCGCCTCGCCGCCCGCAGCCGCGATTTCGCGCACGACATCGTCGGCCGGCGTGTCCTGCGCGGCCGAACCGTCCGGCCCGCCGCCGAAGTCGTTGACCAGGACCCTGGCCCCGCGCGCGGCCAGCATCAGCGCATATTCGCGCCCGAGGCCGCGCCCCGCGCCGGTTACGATCGCGACTTTTCCGTCGAAACGAAGACTGTCCATACTTTCTCCCATCCTCTCCTGCCGTTCGCGCGGCGGATTGCGTTTACCGGATGGGTATAACGTTACACTATGGAACACAATGGTGATCGCCGGAACGCGATGGCAACTTGCCGCTGGTCTTCGAAATGACATCGTGCAAGGTCATGGAGAGTCCGGACTTCCCAATGGAATAACAGGATCATGGCCGACCCAGTCGAAACCGAAATCAAGCTGGCGGCGTCGCCCGCGATGCTCGCCCGGCTGCGGGATCATCCGGCGCTCGCGGGGACGGAAGCGGCGGCGGAGCTGGTAACGACCTATTTCGACACGGCCGACGGGCGGCTCGGCAAGGCCGAAGTGGCGCTGCGGATCAGGCAGGACGGCACCCGGCGCGAAGCCACGGTCAAGTTCGCGTCGCCGGTCAGCGCCCGGGTCAGGCGCAACGAATGGACCGTCGCCGCCAAGGGCGAGCGGCCGGATCTCGGCGCCTTCCCCGCGACGCCCAGGGCCAAACTGGCGCCGATCCTCGGCAATCTCGAACTGCAACCGCTTGCCGAAACCCGCATCGCCCGCACCACGCGCCGCCTGCACCACGGCCAGTCGCGGATCGAAGCAGCCTTCGACCAGGGCGAGATCGTGGCCGGGGACAGTTCCGAACCGGTGTGCGAGATCGAGCTGGAACTCCTTTCCGGCCAGTTCCACGACCTCGCCGCGCTGGCGCTGGAATTGCCGCTCGGCCCGGAACTGCGCTGGTCGGTCGCGGCCAAGGGCGAAC
>JAQVEQ010000272.1 GCA_028697875.1 Novosphingobium sp.
ACCCTGCTGGCGGGCGGCTGGACCGGGGCGGGCATGTGGCTGGGCGTGCGCAAGATGTCCCTGCCCGAAGCCCACACCGACTATATCTTCTCTGTCATCGGGGAAGAGTTCGGCCTGCTCGCCTGCGCGCTGGTGGTGGTGCTCTATCTCGCCTTCACTGTCCGGGTGCTGGTGCGGCTGGTGGACGAGGAAGACCTGTTCACCATTCTTGCCGCCGCAGGGCTGACCGCCCAGATCGGCGGGCAGGCGTTCATCAATATCCTCGTCAACCTGCAGCTGTTTCCTTCGAAGGGCATGACCTTGCCGCTTATCAGTTACGGCGGTTCCTCCACCGTCGCCCTGTGCCTGACCGTCGGCTTCCTGCTGGCGATCACTCGCCGCAATCCGTTCCTCAGCCGCGAGAAGTTCGACTGGCGGCACGCCTTGACCAGCGGAGACATGCAATGAGCGGCGTCACTCGCCACTTCGTCCTGGCCGCCGGGGGGACCGGGGGCCACTTGATCCCGGCTTTCGCCCTGGCGCAGGAACTGATCGCGCGCGGGCACCATGTTGCGCTGATTACCGACGATCGCGGCGCGGCGATCCCCGGCAAGCCCGAGGCGCTGACCGCCCATGTCCTGCCCGCCGGGCGGATCACGAAGAACCCGCTCACCTGGGTCAAGGGCACGCGGGCGATCCTCGAAGGGCGGCGCATGGCGCTGCGCCTGTTCGAAAGCTTCCAGCCGAGCGCGGTGGTCGGCTTCGGCGGCTATCCCGCGCTGCCGGCGCTGCTGGCCGCGACTTCGGCCGGCATTCCCAGCGTGATCCACGAACAGAACGCCGTGCTCGGGCGGGTCAATCGCCTGCTTGCCGGGCGGGTGCAGGCGATCGCCACCACCTATCCCGGCGTCGACCGGCTGGCGGCGAAGCACGCGGACAAGGTCTGCCTGGTCGGCAATCCTGTGCGGCCCGAAGTGCTTGCGCTGCGCGACCGGCCGTTCCCGCCGTTCACCGAGGAAGGGATCTTCCGCGTGCTGGTGACGGGCGGCAGCCAGGGCGCGCGGGTGCTGTCGGAAGTGGTGCCGGACGGCCTCGCCATGCTGCCCCCGGCGCTGCGCTCGCGCCTGCAAGTGACGCAGCAGTGCCGGGTGGAAGACCTCGACGGCGTGCGGGCGCGCTATGCCGGGCACGACATTCCGGCGGAACTGGGCACCTATTTCGAGGACATGGACGTGCGCCTTGCCGATACGCACCTGTTCATCGGCCGCGCGGGCGCTTCGACCATTGCCGAACTGACCGCCGTCGGCCGCCCGGCGATCCTCGTGCCGCTCCCGATCGCGACCGACGACCATCAGGCCGCCAACACGCGCGAGATCGTCAAGGCGGGCGGGGCGCGGGCGATCCGGCAGGAAAAGTTCGCGGCCAAGGAACTGGCCAAGCAGATCCAGGTCATGGCACAGCATCCCCAGACGCTGGCCAATGCGGCCCATGCGGCGTGGAATTGCGGCCGCCCTGACGCCGCGCGCGATCTGGCCGACCTGGTCGAGAGTTTCGGCGGCTCGCCGCTGATGGACGTGATCCGCATGTGCGGGGCGGAGGCGAAGCCGTCCGGGCGCGAGGCGCTGGCAAGGGACGGCGTACAATGAAGGGGGTGGGGACCGATATCGGGACGATCCACTTCGTTGGGATCGGCGGGATCGGCATGTCCGGCATTGCCGAGGTGATGCACAATCTCGGCTATGCCGTGCAGGGGTCCGACATCGCCGAAAGCGCGTCGGTCGAGCGGCTGCGCGCGCGCGGCATCCCGGTGCATATCGGCCATGCGGCGGAAAATGTCGCGGGCGTTGCCGTGGTCGTCACCTCGACCGCGGTGAAGCGCGACAATCCCGAAGTCGCCGCCGCGCTCGAACACCGCATCCCGGTGGTCCGCCGCGCGGAAATGCTGGCCGAACTGATGCGGCTGAAGAACACGGTCGCCGTCGCCGGGACTCACGGCAAGACGACCACGACCAGCATGATCGCCACCCTGCTCGATGCGGGCGGGATCGATCCGACGGTCATCAACGGCGGCGTGATCGAGAGTTACGGCTCCAACGCGCGGCTGGGCGGCAGCGACTGGATGGTGGTCGAAGCGGACGAGAGCGACGGCAGCTTCCTGCGCCTCGACGGGACGATCGCGGTCGTCACCAATATCGACCCGGAACACCTCGACCATTACGGCTCGTTCGAAGCGGTGAAGAAGGCGTTCGTCGAATTCATCGAGAACGTGCCTTTCTACGGTGCGGCGATCCTGTGCATCGACCATCCCGAAGTGCAGGCCGTGGTCGGCCGGGTGCGCGACCGGCGCGTGGTGACTTACGGCTTTTCGCTCCAGGCCGACGTGCGGGGCGAGAACGTGACCCCCTATCTCGGCGGTAACCGTTTCGACGCCGTGATCCGCGACCGCGACGGCGGCGAGCGGCGGATCGAGGGGGTCGAATTGCCGATGCCCGGCCGCCACAATGTCCAGAACGCGCTCGCAGCCGTGGCGGTGGCAGTCGAAATGGGCTGTTCCGACGATGTGATCCGCGGCGGGTTCGCCAAGTTCGGCGGCGTGCGCCGCCGCTTCACCAAGGTCGGCGAAGTTGCCGGGGCCGTGGTGATCGACGATTATGCCCACCACCCGGTGGAAATCCGCGCCGTGCTGGCCGCCGCGCGCGAAGCGGCGACTTCCGGCGAGCACGAAGGGCGCGTGATCGCAGTGGTCCAGCCGCACCGCTTCACCCGGTTGCGCGACCTGATGGACGAGTTCCAGTCCTGCTTCAACGATGCGGACATGGTCTTCGCCGCCCCCGTCTATCCGGCGGGCGAGCAGCCGATCGAAGGGGTGAGCAGTGCGGCGCTGGTCGCCGGGATGAAGGCGCGCGGCCACCGTTCCGCCACCGAAGTGGCCGGGCCTGAGGAACTGGCCGATGCGCTCGCCCCGGTGGTGCAGCCGGGCGATATCGTCGTCTGCCTCGGCGCGGGCAATATCACGGCCTGGGCCGCCGGGCTTGCCAAGGCGATTGCGGAGCGGCGCGGATGAGTTCGATCCAGCCCACCGACTGGATGATGGACAACGGCACTGTCCAAGCGCCCGCGCTGTCGCCGGACATGGTGCGCGGCAAGCTGACGGAGAATGCCCCGCTGGCCCCGCTGGTCTGGTTCAAGTCCGGCGGTGCGGCCGACTGGCTGTTCGAACCGGAGGACCTGGCCGACCTCGCCGGGTTCCTCGAACTGCTGGGCGGTTCGATGCAAGTCATGGCCCTCGGGCTCGGTTCGAACCTGATCGTTCGCG
>JAQVEQ010000273.1 GCA_028697875.1 Novosphingobium sp.
CAAAATGGATAATTTGCGCAATCTACTTGTTTTTTAGTGATCGCCTGAAATAGTGTTGATTTTCCCACATTCGGCAACCCCACAATTCCAATTGATAGAGACATATGTTATCTTAAAAAAATTAATCTGGAATTCTTCGCCGGGGAGAAGCGGCTGGAAGATCGGGCGCGCGATCTGTTCGGCCCGACCCGGCACGACCGGCAAGTCGCGCTGCTCGTCACCTGCCCTTCCGAAGCAGCGGAAAACCCCGCCTTCATGCGCCGCCTTGCCCGGCGCGGGGTGGAATCGCTCCGCATCAACTGCGCGCACGACGGCCCCGAACAATGGGCCCGCATGATCGCGAACGCCCGCGCCGTCGAAGCCGAATGCGATCATCGCTTCCGCGTCTTCATGGATCTGGCCGGCCCCAAGATCCGGACCGGCGAAGTGCGCGCCATGCACCACGTCAAACGCCTGTTCCCGGGCGACCGCGTCGCCATGGTCGCGCCGGACGGCCTCGACCGGCCGCTACCTGCCGACGTGGCCTTCGCTTTCGAATGCAGCCTGCCGGAAGTCATCGCCGAAGCCCGCGCCGGGCAGCAACTGCTCATCGACGACGGCAAGATCGCCACCAGGATCGACGCGGTCCTCGACGGCGCGATCATTGCGTCGATCGTCCGCTGCAAGGCGCAAGGGGCGAAACTCAAGCCGGAAAAGGGCATCAACCTGCCCGATACCGAGCTTCACTTGCCCGCCCTCACGCCCAAGGACCGCGAAGATCTGGCCTTCGTGGCGGCGCATGCCGACGGTATCGAGTTCTCCTTCGTCCAGGGGCCGGAAGATGTCGCCATGCTGCAGGACGCACTGACGGAATTGCGGCCCGGCGACTGGAACGAACTGGCGCTGATCCTCAAGATCGAAACGGCACGGGCAGTGCACAACCTGCCCGACATCATCGTGCGCGCGGCCGCGCACCAGCCGGTAGCGGTGATGATCGCGCGTGGCGACCTGGCGATCGAGATCGGTTTCGGCCGGCTGGCCGAAATGCAGGAGGAAATCCTGTGGATCGCGGAAGCCGCGCAAGTCCCGGTGATCTGGGCGACGCAAGTGCTCGAGCACCTGGTCAAGGAAGGCATGCCCAACCGCGGCGAACTGACCGATGCCGCCATGGGCGCCCGCGCCGAATGCGTCATGCTCAACAAGGGACCCTACCTGGTCGAGGCGATTGATGCGCTCAACCAGCTCCTTGGCCGCATGGAAGGGCACATGCGCAAGAAAACGCCGCAATTGCGTCAGTTAACCAGTTGGTGATAGCCGGGGCGTACCGTCCGGCTGAACAGAGATTTCCATGGCATCCCTTCTCGACAGCTTCATCAACCGTTCGCACGTCGCCTATTTCTCGATGGAAATCGCGATCAGGCCGGAAATGCGGACTTACGCCGGCGGGCTCGGCATCCTTGCGGGCGATACGGCCCGGTCCTGCGCCGATCTCGAACTGCCGATGGTGTTCGTTACGCTGGTGAGCCGCGCCGGCTATTTCCGGCAACGGATCGACGACCAGGGCCAGCAGGTCGAGGAAGCCGATTGCTGGAAACCGGAAGACTTCTGCGAACCGCTCGACGCGCAGGTCGCAGTGCGGGTCGACGGCAGGAAAGTGTGGGTCCGCCCTTGGCTCTATGTGCAGGATTCGCCCCGGCTCCACCAAGTTCCAGTTATCCTGCTCGATACCGATCTCGAACTCAATGCCCCCGCCGACCGGGAAATCACGCATCACCTCTATGGCGGGAACGACGCCTATCGCCTGACGCAGGAAATCATCCTGGGCATCGGCGGTGTACGGATCCTGCGCGCGCTCGGTTTCGATATCCGCACTTATCACCTCAACGAAGGCCATGCCGCGCTGCTGACGCTCGACCTGCTGAGCCGCAACAGGGTGCCCGAGGAAGACCGCATTCCCGGCGAAATACCCTATGATGTCACCAAGGTTCACGAACGCTGCGTCTTTACGACGCACACGCCCGTGGCGGCCGGGCACGACAGGTTTCCCTACGATCTCGTGAAAAACCTGCTGCCGGACCTCGTCGAAATGGACACGATCAAGCGCCTCGCGGGCGACGATCACCTCAACATGACGCGGCTGGCGCTGAATACCTCGGGTTACGTCAACGGTGTCGCACGGCGGCACGCGGAAACGACCCAGCGCATGTTCCCCGGCTATCACGTTCACGCCATCACCAACGGCGTGCATTCGGGCCAGTGGACCCATCCGGCCTTCGCCAAGCTTTACCAGACCCATATCCCGCATTGGCAGCATGAACCGGAAAGCCTGGTACGCTCCGTGCAACTGCCGGACGACGAGGTCTGGAGCTGCCACCGGGCAGCCAAGGCCGATCTTGTCGAGATGGCCAGGAAACTGACCGGCAAGACGCTCGATCCGGACCTGCCGACCATCGGCTTCGCGCGGCGCATGACGGGCTACAAGCGTCCCCTGCTGCTGTTCGACGATCCCGACCGGCTGGAAGCGATCGCCGCCCGGCATCCCTTCCAGGTCGTGCTGGCAGGCAAGGCGCATCCAAGCGACAGCGCCGGCAAACAGGCCATCCGCGAACTTCACCAGCTGGCCGAACGCTTCGCGGGCAAGATCACCTGCGTCTACCTGCCCGATTACGGCATGGACATCGCGAAGACCCTGGTCGCAGGCAGCGACGTCTGGCTCAATACGCCCATGCCGCCTTACGAAGCATCGGGCACCAGCGGCATGAAAGCCGCGCATAACGGCGTGCTCAACCTGAGCGTGCTGGACGGCTGGTGGGTCGAAGCCTGCATCGAAGGGGTAACCGGCTGGGCAATCGGCGAAGACGGCGGCAAGTCGTCGGATGGCGACCATGCGAAAGCGCTCTATGCCAAGCTGGAAGAAGTCGTCCTCCCCCTTTATCACACCGATCCCGCGCAATGGCGCTGGATGATGAAGCGGGCCATCGCCCACATCGCCTGCTACTTCAACACGCAGCGCATGATGCGCCGTTACGTGACGGAAGCCTACTTCCGCTGACAATCGGGGCATGATCGCCATGGCCCATATCTCCCTGCCCCGGCGGGGCAGGGGATCGGGCGGATCAAGGCAGGCGCCGGCTCACAGCCACTTCCACTTGCGGAAAAGATAGAGCTGGAACAGCATGATCGCGCTGCACAGGCCAACCACGACCCAGAAGGCACGCCCGTCGTCGACCCCCGGCATCCCGCCGACATTGATACCGAGCAGGCCGGTCACGAAGCCCAGCGGCAGGAAGATCGCGGCCACGAT
>JAQVEQ010000274.1 GCA_028697875.1 Novosphingobium sp.
GCTTGAGCTGCGCGCCCGCGAACGCACGTCCGGCGCGATCAAAGCGCTGCTCAATCTCGCTCCCCGGACGGCGCGGCGTATTGCCGCCGATGGCAGCGAGGAGGAGGTCAGCCTCGATCTCGTGGCAGTCGGCGACCGCTTGCGTGTGCGTCCGGGAGAGAAAGTGCCCGTTGACGGGATCGTCGAAGATGGCCGCTCTTCGCTCGATGAATCCATGGTGACGGGGGAATCGATGCCCGTCACCAAGGCGAAGGACGACAAGGTCATCGGCGGCACGCTGAACCAGACCGGCGCGCTCATCATCACTGCCGACAAGGTGGGCCGTGACACGATGCTGGCCCGGATCGTCCAGATGGTCGCTGAAGCGCAGCGCTCGCGCGCGCCGATCCAGCGCATGGCGGACCAGGTTTCAGGCTGGTTCGTCCCCGCTGTCATTCTCGTCGCGATCCTCGCTTTCGCGGGCTGGAGCATCTGGGGACCGGAGCCGCGCTTCGCCTATGGCCTTGTCGCCGCAGTCGCCGTGCGCATCATTGCCTGCCCCTGTGCGCTCGGCCTTGCCACGCCCATGTCGATCATGGTCGGCGTCGGTCGCGGCGCGAGCATGGGTGTCCTCATCAAGAATGCCGAAGCGCTGGAGCATATGGAGAAAGTCGACACGCTTGTTGTCGACAAGACCGGCACGCTCACCGAAGGACGCCCCGCCGTCACCGAAATCCTGTCAGCTTCTGGATTTGAGGATGCGGAAATCCTGCGGCTCGCCGCATCGGTCGAGCGCGCCTCAGAGCATCCGCTCGCACTGGCGATCGTCGAAGCCGCGAAAGAGCGCGACATCGCGCCGGCCGAGGTCAGCGATTTTGATTCCCCAACCGGACGCGGCGCCCTCGGCGTCGTGGATGGTCGCCGGATCATACTCGGCAATGCCCGCTTCCTTGCGGACGAAGGGATCGCAACCGAAGCGCTTGCTGCACAGGCCGATACGCTGCGGCGTGACGGTGCGACGGCGATCTTTATTGGTGTCGATGGCAAGGTGGCTGGCGTCTTCGCGATCGCCGATCCGGTCAAACAGACAACACCGGAAGCTTTAGCCGCTTTGAAAGCAGAGGGCATCCGGGTGGTGATGCTGACGGGCGACAACCGCACGACAGCGGAAGCTGTCGCCAAACGCCTGGGTATCGATGATGTCGAGGCCGAGGTTCTGCCGGACCAGAAAAGCGCCGTAGTCGCCCGTCTCAGGGACGAAGGACGTGTAGTCGCCATGGCTGGCGATGGCGTCAACGATGCGCCGGCGCTGGCTGTGGCCGACGTGGGCATCGCTATGGGTTCGGGCACTGACGTGGCCATCGAGAGCGCTGGCGTGACGCTGCTGAAAGGCGATCTCACCGGAATCGTGAAGGCGCGGCGGTTGTCCGAGGCAACCATGTCCAACATCCGCCAGAACCTTGTCTTCGCGTTCATCTACAATGCGGCTGGCGTGCCGGTGGCAGCCGGTGTGCTCTATCCGGTGTTCGGCATCCTGTTGTCGCCGATTATCGCGGCGGCGGCGATGGCACTCTCATCGGTGAGCGTGGTTACGAACGCCTTGCGGCTGAACCGGCAGGTCATATGAACATCGGCCATGCCTCGGACGCGAGCGGGGTCTCGCAGCGGATGATCCGCCATTACGAGAAGATCGGGCTGGTGCCGGCGCCGGCGCGGCGCGACAGCGGTTATCGCGATTATTCGCCATCGGATGTGCATCGCCTGCGCTTCATCGCCAATGCGCGTGATCTGGGCTTCCCCATTGAGGAAATCCGCACATTGCTGGCGCTATGGAGCGATCGCAGCCGGTCGAGCGCGGAGGTCAAGGCGCTGGCCAGCGCGCGTGCCGCAGAACTGCACGGCAAGGTCAAAGCGCTCGAAGCGATGCGTCGCACCTTGCTCGATCTTGCCGAGCGATGTCACGGCGATGCGCGCCCCGACTGCCCGATCATCGACAGGCTAGCCGATGCCGACAAGGGACAGGTGGACAGATGAGCATCCACTAGCATCGTCGAGGTGCAGGAGATCGATCCGATAAATGCGGTCCTCGCACGCAAATAAAATACGCGGAGGAACTTTGAGCACATAAAGCTCGCCATGATGCCGCCCATTTTTGCAGGGAGCGGGCGTGGTGGGGACAAGGAGAATGCAAATGAGACCCATCAAGGCATTTCTGACGGCAGTTGCGCTCGCCGTGCCGGCAAGCGCGCTGGCGGCGCAGCAGATCGCTGTCCACCGCGATCCTGGATGTGGATGCTGCGAGCAGTGGGCGGTGCAGGTGCGCGCGCAGTTCGACCGGCAGGTTCAGATGACGGATGATACGAACCGGGCCGCGCTCCACCGGCGCTACGGCCTGTCGCCGGACCTTGCCTCTTGTCATACCGCGATTATCGACGGCATGGTGTTCGAAGGACATGTGCCGATCGCCGACATGAAGCGCGCACTCGCGCAGCGCCCGCGCGGAGTGACCGGTCTGGCCGTCCCCGGCATGCCGCTCGGTTCGCCGGGCATGGAAGTCCCCGGTCAGCGGCCGCAGTCCTTCACCGTCGTCGCCTTCGGGCCGGGCGGCAAGAAGTTCTTTGCCCGCCACAACGGATAGAGAGCACTGCGATGCACAGCGAAACCCTCTCAAACCACCGGCACGACCACATCTTCCTCGGCGACGCCCACGACGAGCATGAACGCCGAACGCGTTGGGTGGTAGCGCTGACCGCGGCGATGATGGTGATCGAGATCGCCGCCGGATGGATCACCGGTTCGATGGCGTTGCTGGCCGACGGACTGCACATGGCGACGCATGCCGGAGCGCTCGGTGTAGCGGCGCTCGCTTATGCTTTCGCGCGGCGCCATGCCGATAATCCGCGCTTCACCTTTGGAACCGGTAAGGTCGGCGATCTCGCGGGCTTCGCGAGCGCTCTCATTCTGGCGCTGATTGCGCTCGGCATCGGCGTCGAGTCTGTCGGCCGCCTGTTTGCGCCCGCCAAGGTTGACTATGCACCAGCGTTGTGGATCGCGGGCCTCGGGCTCGCGATCAACCTCGCGAGCGCCTGGCTGCTTGGTGGCGGACATCATCACGGTCAGTCGCACGATCATGTCCATGGTGACCACCATGCGCATGCCGACAACAATCTGCGTTCCGCTTATGCGCATGTGCTCACCGATGCGCTGACATCGGTGCTCGCGATCGCCGCACTGCTCGCGGGTCGCTTCCTTGGTTGGGTGTGGATGGACGCGGCGATGGGAATCGTCGGTGCGC
>JAQVEQ010000275.1 GCA_028697875.1 Novosphingobium sp.
TCTTCCCCGACCGGCCGGACGTGCTCAGCACCTACCGCGTCCGCATGACGGGCGAAAAGGCACGGTTCCCTGTGCTGCTGTCCAACGGCAACTGCACCGACGCGGGCGAGAATGCGGATGGCACCCACTGGGCCGAGTGGCACGATCCCTGGCCCAAGCCCTGCTATCTCTTCGCGCTGGTGGCGGGCGATCTCGTCGCCAATCGCGACAGCTTCACCACCATGAGCGGGCGCAAGGTCGATCTCGCGATCTGGGTGCGCGAAGGCGACCTGGAACGCACGGATCACGCCATGCGCTCCTTGAAGAAGAGCATGGAATGGGACGAACAGGTCTTCGGCCGCGAATACGACCTCGACCTGTTCAACATCGTCGCCGTGGCGGACTTCAACATGGGCGCGATGGAGAACAAGGGGCTCAACGTCTTCAACACGCGGTATGTCCTGGCCGATCCCGAAACCGCGACCGATGGCGATTACGACGCGGTCGAAGGGGTGATCGCGCACGAATATTTCCATAACTGGTCCGGCAACCGCGTGACGTGCCGCGACTGGTTCCAGCTCTCGTTGAAAGAGGGCTTCACCGTGCTGCGCGACCAGCTGTTCAGCCAGGACATGGGTTCGGAAGCGGTCAAGCGGATCGAGGACGTGCGCATTTTGCGGGCGGCGCAGTTCCCCGAGGATTCGGGGCCGCTGGCGCACCCGATCCGGCCCGATTCCTACCGCGAGATCTCCAATTTCTACACTTCGACGGTCTACAACAAGGGTGCCGAAGTGATCCGCATGATGCGGACCTTGGCCGAGTTCCGGGCCGGGCCCGACGCCTTCCGCAAGGGCACCGACCTCTATTTCGAACGCCACGACGGCGAAGCCGCGACGTGCGAGGATTTCGTCAAGGCGATGGAAGACGGCACGGGGCTGGACCTCGCGCAGTTCCGCCTGTGGTACAGCCAGGCCGGCACGCCGCGCGTCGAAGCGCGGCTGGAGCATGAGGACGGCGAGGCCGTGCTCCACCTCAGGCAGACGGTCCCGGCCACGCCCGGCCAGCCGGACAAGCAACCCATGCCGATCCCGCTGCGCCTCGCGCTGTTCGATCGCGCCAGCGGCACGCATCGCGGGGAAGAGCTGGTCGTGCTCGACAAGGCAAGCGACACGTTCCGCTTCGGTGGTTTCGCGTCCCTGCCGGCCCTGTCGCTCAATCGTGGATTTTCCGCGCCGGTCGCGATCGAGCGGGAAGTCGCCGAGGACGAGCTGGTCTTCCTCGCCGCGCACGACGACGATCCCTTTGCCCGCTACGAGGCGATGCAGAGCCTGACCGTGCAGTATCTTACCGCGACGGATGGGACGGGCGGCAGCGAAGCCAGCCGCGAGGCGATCGGCACGGCTTATGCCGCGATACTCGACGATAGCGCGCTGGACGACCTGATGCGCGGCGAACTCATGATGCTGCCGGGCGAAACCTATCTGGCCGAGCAATTGCTGGTTGCCGACCCCGGCGCGATCCATGCCGCGCGCGAAGGGCTGAAAGGCTGGCTGGGCGCGCGGCTGGAAGAGCGGCTGGTGGCGCTGCACGCCCGCGCCAGCGCCGTGCCTTACGGTCTCGACGCCACGGCCCGCGGTGCGCGCAAGCTCAAGACGCAGGCGCTGGTCCTGCTGGCGGCGGGCGTGCCCGGCGTCGCGGCGGACCTTGCCGCCGCGCAGTACCGCACGGCGGACAACATGACCGACCGGCAGGGTGCGCTGATGGTGCTGGCCGGGCTCGACGTGCCCGCGCGCGAGGAATTCCTGGCCGATTTCAAGGCGCGCTACGAAGGCAACGCGCTGGTCACCGACAAGTGGTTCGCGCTCCAGGCCGGCTCGCTCCACCCGCAGGCGCTGGACCATGTGAAGGCGCTGGCGCGGCATCCCGATTTCACGCTGGCCAATCCCAACCGCGTGCGCTCGCTCTACATGGCCTTCGCCGGCAACCCGCAGGCGTTCCACGCCGCCAGCGGCGAAGGCTATCGCTTGATCGCCGACCTTATTCTCGCACTCGATCCGATCAATGCGCAGACGGCGGCGCGCTTCGTGCCCCCGCTCGGGCGCTGGCGGCGGGTCGAGCCAGTGCGTTCCGCGCTGATGCGGGCGGAGCTGGAACGGATCGCGGCGGCGCCGAACCTGTCGCGCGACACTGCCGAACAGGTCGGGCGCAGCCTTGGCTGAAGCGGTCGAAGTCGTTCGCGCCGCCGCGCTGGAAGGCGTGGCGCACGGCTTCCTCGGACGGCGCGGCGGGGTTTCGTCGGGCATCGCCGCCGGGCTCAACGTGGGCTTCGGTGCGGACGACGACGGCGCTGCCGTGGCGGAAAACCGGCGGCGCGCGGGGCAGGCGGTGCTGCCGGGCGCCCGCCTGGTGACCGTCTATCAGGTCCATTCGCCCGATTGCGCGACCGTGACCGATCCGCCGTGGGACGAAAGCGAACGGCCCCATGCCGATGCGCTGGCGACGGACCGGCCGGGGCTGCTGCTCGGCATTGTCACGGCCGATTGCGCGCCGGTGCTGCTGGCCGACCGGGAGGCGGGCGTGATCGGCGCGGCCCATGCCGGGTGGAAAGGCGCGCATGGCGGAGTGATCGAATCGGCCGTCGCGGCGATGGAGCGGCTGGGCGCGCGGCGCGGTCAGATCGCCGCCGCGGTCGGACCGTGCATCGCCCAGGCGAGCTACGAGGTGGGCGAGGATTTCCATGCCCGTTTCGGGGGAAAGGACGCGGAGTTCTTCGCGCCGGGCCGTCCGGGGCACTTCCAGTTCGATCTCGAAGGCTATGTCGCGCGGCAGCTGGAGCGGGCCCGCGTCGGAGCGGTCGAGCGGCTCGGTCTCGACACTTATGGCGACCCGGAACGGTTCTTCTCCTATCGCCGCGCGACCCATCGCGGCGAGCCGAATTACGGCCGCCAATTCTCTCTAATCGGCCTTGCAGGCTGATTTCGCTGGCGAGAAGCCGAAAATGCCTGTTGGCAAGCGGCCCCTTCGAGTCTATCAGCCCGCGCAAACCGGCATGGGCAGCGCATTGGCAAAGTGGGCGTTCATTGTGCGGCATGGGGGTCCCATCGACGCACGGCCGGCAGGAAATTTCAGAGGGATGTATCGCGTTTCGTGGCGGTGCATCCGATTGGCAAGGCAGGGCTGATGGCAGAAAATACTGGCACCGCGGATATGCAAACCGTTGCCGCCGAAGCTGGCGAAGAAGGCGTCCGCCGGCGTGATTTCAT
>JAQVEQ010000276.1 GCA_028697875.1 Novosphingobium sp.
GCGGCAGGGCCCGCGTGGGCGAGGGTGATGGCGATCAGCATCGCCTTCGGCTCTCCGGTCGAGCAACTGGCGGCAGGTGCCTGCTTGCCCGCCATGGTCACGTCCAGTTCGTCGCGATGGGGGCCGGTGAGCGTGCGCCGCGCAGCCCGGTCGCGCGGGCGGCCATGGCGCAATTCCCCGGCCAGTTCCTCGTGTGTGACTGGGCCGCCCGCAACATAGGTCAGGGCCGGACGGGCGAAGGGGCTATCCGGCAGCACGGCGAGTTCGGTCATGAGACGCTCGACCAGCATGGCGCGCCCGGCGGCCAACGCAGCGCCATATTCGGCCAGTTGCCTCTCGATCGCGTCGAGCCAGCTTGGGTCCGGTTCCATCTCGCCATCCAGCAGCCGGTTGCGTTCGCGCAAGGCAGCCTCGTAGCGCGATGCATGGCGCGCATGGGCCGGATCGAGCGCGAGGGCGAGCCGGTCGATATAGCGCCGCCGCGCCCCGGCGCTGTCGGTGAACAGCCCGTCCATCGCCGGGGTCAGCCAGCTCACGGCCAGCCATTCGCCAAGGGCGATCGCACTCGATTCCGCGCCGTTGACCTGCACCAGCCGCCGCCCCGGCCGGTCCGCGCGCGTTCCCGTGCCCAGCCGCACCGGTTCGCGCCCGTCGCCGCAGTCGAGCAGGGCGCTGACGGCAAAGCCGCCGGGGCCATCCTTGGACGCCATATCGGCCAGGGCGGCCCGCCGCAGCCCGCGCCCCGGCGCGAACAGCGACAGGGCTTCCAGCACATTGGTCTTGCCCGCGCCGTTTTCCCCCACCAGCAGGTTGAAGCGGCAGGTTTCGTCCAGCCGGCTTTCGGCATGGTTGCGAAAATGCGACAGGGTAACGCGGTCGAGAGCCATCGGCAGGGCGCGTCAGCGGGTCGTGGCGAACGGCGAGAAATCGGTGTCGCTGTCGAACACTTCCACGCCTTCGCGTTCCTTGAGCCAGCCGACCACAAGGTAGGTGAGAGGGGTGAGCAGGGCTTCCCAGCTCGTCTTGATAAGCCACTGCGACAGCACGACCTGCATCAGTTGGTCCGGCGGCCAGCCTGCGAGGCCATAGAAGGCCAGCGGGTAGAAGATCAGGCTGTCCAGCCCCTGTCCGACGACGGTCGAACCGATCGTGCGGGTCCACAGGTACTTGCCGCCGGTCCACAGCTTCATGCGCGCCAGGACATAGGAATTGGCGAATTCACCCACCCAGAAGGCGGTCATGGATGCCAGCACGATCCGCCAGCTGTTGCCGAAGACGAACTCGTAGGCTTCCTGCCCCGGCCAGTCCTTCGCAGGGGGCAGGGCAACGACGACCCAGGTCATGAACGCCATGAACACCAGTGCGCCGAAACCGGCCCAGATCACCCGCCGCGCATGGGCATAGCCATAGACTTCGGTCAGCACGTCGCCGATGATGTAGCTGATCGGGAAGAACAGCACCCCGGCGCCGAAGGACCATTCCACGCCGCCGGGCAGGGTGACGTAGCTGGGCTTGGACGCGCCGATGATGTTGGACAGCAGCAGGATCGCGACGAACCCGGCCATGACGAGATCGTAATAGCGGAAATGCCTGCGCCCGCCGGCAAGGCCTTCGATCCGTTTCGGTTCGTGCTCCATGGCGCTTGTGCCTATAGCGATTTGCCGTGCGGGAAAAGCACGCTATGGCACCCGCGGCCGTTCCACCGGTCAGCGCGCCCTTAGCTCAGCTGGATAGAGCACGGGACTTCTAATCCTGAGGCCGCAGGTTCGACTCCTGCAGGGCGCGCCAAATTTTCGCCTAGCGGGAATGTGCGGAGTGTTGGCGGAAGATACTTCCTTCAGGGCGTGGCTGCTTCACTTTGCCGCTTCGGAAAGCTTGCCCCAGCAGACTGGATAGCCAACGTCTTCGCGAATCCGCAGGATATTCTCGCCGTCCCGTTCCTCGATCCAGGGCGTCACCGTGTGCACGGGCGTCGTTTCGGCATGGGCGCGGGCGGCATCGAAGCTGTCGAACAGGGCGAGCCGCTCGAGGTTGCGCCGGGTCGGGAAAATCGCCGTGATCTCTTCGCGATGGGCCATGTCCAACGCCTCTTGCGCGCTGGCCCAGAACAGGCGGGTATTCTCCGTCCCGTCGGCGGCAAGCTCGACCGCGCCGGTGCCGAGGTCGGCAAGGTAGAAGCGCGTGTCGAAAATCGGCTTGTGCTTGAAATGGGGCATCCAGCGGGCAAACGGCGTCAGCGCATCGAGCGCGAGGGACCAGCCGAAACGGTCCAGCACCGTGGCCAGGGTCTGCCCGTCGTGCAGCATGGCGCGAGCGGTGGCGGCGTCTTCCGCACCGACCCGCTGCGCCAGGCCGATCGCCAGGCCGGTTTCCTCCAGCGTTTCGCGAATGGCGGCGATACGGTGCGCGGCCTCGTCGGGATCGGGCAGGCCGGCAATGCGCCCGGCCAGTTCGTAATCGGCGGGATCGACCTTGCCGCCGGGAAATACCGCCGCGCCGCCGACGAAGGACATCTGCCGGGAACGGACCAGCATCAGCAGTTCCGGCACGCCGCCGCCGGGCGCACGGCGAAACACGACCACGGTCGCGGCCGGGCGCGCTTCGGGCGGGGTGTGCGGAGCGATCTCGAAGTCCATGTGAACGTCAATGGGGGCGCGGTGGCGGCTTGCCAAGGGGCATTGGGTCCATTTTGTCGGAATAGCTTACACTTGCAGAAACGTTAGGATTTCGTTGACCATCGTGTCACGCGGCATTGCGTGAAACGCGAAAACTGGCACGCTTCGTGCATCATTTCGTGTACCCAAGTCTTCGAACGAGGCGGGACCGTCCCTGGTCTCCTAGGTCCCGCCTCCCCGAAGTCTCCCCCCGGAACCGGACAGGAAAAAGGCCCGCCACCCGAAGGCGGCAGGCCCGAAACGATTCGCCGGAACGGTGCCGGGTCAGCTGGCGATCTGCTTGTCTTGCATCAGCTGCTGGAGCTCGCCGGCTTCGAACATTTCCATCATGATATCGCTGCCGCCGACGAATTCGCCCTTCACGTAGAGCTGGGGAATGGTCGGCCAGTCGGAATAGGTCTTGATCCCCTGGCGGATGTCCATGTCCTGCAGCACATCGACCCTGGCGAATTCCACGTTGCAATGTTCGAGGATCGCGACCGCGCGGCTGGAAAAGCCGCATTGCGGGAACAGCGGAGTGCCTTTCATGAACAGGACGACGTCGTTCGAGTTCACGATGTC
>JAQVEQ010000059.1 GCA_028697875.1 Novosphingobium sp.
AGCGCCACGAGTGTTTCGATCAGCACCGCGGTCTGGATGGTCATGTGCAGCGAACCGGTGATCCGCGCGCCCTTGAGCGGCTGCGACGCGCCATATTCCGCGCGCAAGGCCATCAGGCCGGGCATTTCCGTTTCGGCAATCGCGATTTCGTCGCGGCCGAATTCGGCAAGCGTCAGATCCTTGATGACATAATCCTGGCTGGCGTTCTGGACGGAGGCAGTGGCCACTCTCGAAACTCCTGGAAAAGCTGTAATTCAGCGCCGCGGCAGAAAGGCGACGCTTCGCAGGCGCCGCCTTTAGCGGCTTGCCGCCGCCTAGGCAAACGCTTGGCGAAATGCGTTGCATCCGGCCCTCATGTGCAAGGAGCCATATTTGCACATGCAAAGCTGTTGCGAGAATCCCCCTGCCGGGCCTATGCCCTCGCCCGACAGAGCCATGAAAGGATGTACCCGATGACGATTTCAGTAGGCGACAAGCTGCCCGACGTTACCTTGGTCAAGGCCACTGCCGAAGGGCCGGAAAAGGTCCAGTCCGGCGAATATTTCGCAGGCAAGAAAGTGGCGCTGTTCTCGGTGCCCGGGGCATTCACCCCGACCTGCTCGGCCAAGCACCTCCCCGGCTTCGTCGCGAAAGCCGCGGACCTGAAGGCAAAAGGCATCGACGAGATCGCCTGCACCGCCGTCAACGACGCCTTCGTTATGGGCGCATGGAACCAGCGCGACGGCTCCGCCGACGTGACCATGCTGGCCGACGGCAACGGCGATTTCGCCGAAGCGATCGGCCTGACCATGGACGGCAGCGGCTTCGGCCTCGGCAAACGCGGCTCGCGCTGGTCGATGGTGGTGAACGACGGCGTGGTCGAACAGCTCAACATCGAAGGGCCGGGCGAA
Source organism: Novosphingobium sp. (assembly GCA_028697875.1). Taxonomy (GTDB): domain Bacteria; phylum Pseudomonadota; class Alphaproteobacteria; order Sphingomonadales; family Sphingomonadaceae; genus Caenibius. The sequence continues at coordinate 891 of JAQVEQ010000059.1, forward strand.
TTCCAGGTGAGCTCGGCCGATCATATGCTCGGGCAGCTCTGAAACCTGCATCGCAGCCACCATGCAAAAGGGCGCCCCATCAAGGGCGCCCTTTTCGTTTCAGCCTCGTCGGTTGCCGCTCGGAGGCGTTCGACAAAGGCGGTCAGTATCCCATCAGGCTCAGCACTTCCTTGCGGCTGCGCTCGTCCTCGAGAAACACGCCCATCATCTGGCTGGTGACCATACCGACGCCGGGGGTGCGCACCCCGCGCGCGGTCATGCAGGCATGGCTCGCTTCGATCACCACGGCCACGCCGCGCGGTTTCAGGTTGTCCCAGATGCACTGGGCGACTTCCGCCGTCAGCCGTTCCTGGATCTGCAGGCGGCGGGCATAACCGTGCAGCACACGTGCCAGCTTGGAAATACCGACCACGTGATCCTGGGGCAGATAGGCGATCGCCGCCTTGCCGATGATCGGCGCCATGTGGTGTTCGCAATGCGACTGGAAGGGAATGTCCTTCAGCAGCACCACCTCGTCATAGCCGCCCACTTCCTCGAAAATGCGCGACAGGTGGATCGCCGGGTCGTCTTCGTAACCGACGCAGTACTCCTTCCAGGCGCGGGCCACGCGCGAAGGCGTATCGAGCAGGCCTTCGCGCCGGGGATCGTCGCCCGCCCAGCGAATCAGGGTGCGGATGGCTTCCTGCACATCCTCGGGCACTGGCGGCTTGCCCCGCGGATCGTCCTCATCCGGTCCAACCAGGCTGCTCATTCGGCTTTCCCCTTCTCACCTTTTCCTTGTCGGTTGCGCGGCATTTCCTCCGCGATGGGCGCCCTTAGCCATAAGGAAAGGACCTTGTCGACCATTGCCGCCCCGGAAAGCATTCCCTTCCGGCAGGCCGAAAACGCCGGAAGCCGCCCATTTGCCCGTGATTCCACCAATCGGCACGTCTCACCCGCCCCAGTCGCTTTCCTTGCTGACCGCCTTGTTGAGCATCTGCAGGTCGAGCGGCCGCATGGCGCACAACATGCCGTACCACTTGCGCGTCAGGAGCGCGGAATCCCGGTCACGCTCGGCCAGGGCCTGCACGTCCCGCCGATGCTGTTCGATCAATTCGACCAGCATGGCCGCGCCGGCATCGGACAATTTCATCACTTCCGAAGCATAGACCGCGTCCGCCGCGGCAAAATCGATCGCGAGGAAATGCGGCTTCATGTAGGCTTCGAACAATGCACGCATGGGCGACTTGCGGAAAATGATCGCACGGTCGACCAGCGGGCGGACCCTGCCATTGCCGAACCGGTCGATCAGCGCCAACCGTTCGAGCTTGGCCAGGGCCGTTTCCATCAGTTGTGCCGGCACGCCGAGATCCTCGGCGATTTCCTGCGGGGAAATACCCCCCACGATCGTCATGAACAGGAAGGAGAGGAACACGTCGCTTGCCAGTTCCCGTTCCTGCGCCAGGGTGAGTTCGCGCGCCAGGCCCGGCTGCGCGTGTTCGGCATCGCGGGCGAGATCGGCAATGCCCATCCCGCACAGGGCGGCAAGCCGCTCGATCCGCTCGAGCGTCAGCCCCTTTCCGGAAAGCCAGCGCTTGGCCGTTGCCTCGCTCACCTGGAACTCCCCGGCAAGGCGGCGGGCAGTCCATCCCGCCTGGCGCAATTGCCTGCGCAAAAGGGCGACCATGGCCGAGCTGACAGATTCGTGCCGCATTGCTGTTGCAAGAGATGGCATCTCGCCCCGCTTGGCAAGGAGGGAAAGGCGGAAAACGTGGCAATTCCCCTTGCCTTGGGCTCACCAGGCCGTCAAATTGACCATTCGCGTAGTATATATCAGCGCCGATTACGCAAAAGAACGCAAGCTTATGCCAAGAATTCCCTGCGATACCGACCACGCCGTGCCGCGCAGGCGCGTCCCTTGCGACAAGGCTAGCGACTGATCGTGACCGAACCGCCGATCGACGATCTCGACCGCCAGTTGATCGCCATTCTCTCCGGGAATGCGCAGGTTTCCAACCGCCGCGTCGCCTCTGAACTGGGGGTAACAGAAGGGACCGTGCGCAGCCGGATCCGGCGGTTGCAGCAGGAGCGCCTGATCAGTTTCACCGCGATTACCGGGCTGGAACTGGCTTCCAAATCGCAACTCGGCAAGATTCGCATCCAGGCCGACGCCCTGCGCCAGAAGGATCTGGCCGAAACGATCAGCCGGATGGATCCGGTCAACGCCGTCATGCTGACGATGGGATCGTTCAATATCCTCGCCATGTGCCTGTTCGAAGATCTGGAAGAGCTGGCCACGCTGGCGTCGGACCGGATTCTCGCCCTGCCCGGCGTGTACCACGTCGAAACGTCGGTCGCGGTGCGGCAGGTGAAATACAACGCGCTGATCGCAAAAATCACCTGAACAGGCAGTTTCGCGCCCCCCTTTACACGCCCAATAAAAACGGGGCCGGACAACTGTCCGGCCCCGCCACGGTCCTTGGTGCGGCAGCCCGCGATCAGGAGACGACCAGCGCCTTCTCATCGGGCCTGCGCGTCCAGCTCCAGTATTCCGAGAGCATGAACGGGCACGACACGTAGTTGCGACCCTTGCTGTTGAGGTAATAGCTCTTCGCCTTCGGGTGCGACCAGATCATGTGCTGCATCTGGTCTTCGACCTTCTCGTTCCACTCATTGTAGGCTTCAACGGTCGGTTCGATGGCGTGGCCGCCTTCGGCAACCATGCGATCGAGCGCCTCGATGATGTAGTGGATCTGCGCTTCGAGCACCATGTTGACGCCCGCCGCGTGGTTCGGCGCGGAGTTCGGCCCGAGCGTCATGAAGAAGTTCGGGTAGGCCGGCGCCATCACGCCGAGGTACGAACGCGCATCGTCCGTGCCCCAGGCTTCCTGAAGGTCAGCCCCGTTGCGGCCATAGACCTCGAGCGGCCCAAGCGCGGGCGACAGCTCGAACCCGGTGGCGAGCGCGATCACGTCCACTTCGTAGCGCTTGCCGCTCTTGGTGACGATCGCGTTCTCCTCGATATGGTCGATCCCGTCGGTATCGAGCGTGACGTTCGGCTTGAGCAGCGTGTCGAGCCAGCCACCTTCCGCGTCGAGCACGATGCGCTTGCCGAAGATCGGATAGTCGGGAACGATCTTCTCGACCAAGTCCGGACGGTCCTTCAGCTTCTCGTTGATGTACCACAGGGCATATTCGCGGGCGGCGTGGTTCTGCGCGGAGATGGAGATGTCCGGCGTCGGCCAGTTCTCTTCCATCTTCACGTTGTTGTAGAGGCCGTCGCCCGTGAACCAGTAGACGCGGAAGCGGAACCATTCCTTGTAGTGCGGGATGTGCTTCAGCGCGAAGCGGATGTGCTCGTTCACCGGCGTGTTGATATCCGGGTTGTTGAGCACCCAGTGCTTCGAACGCTGGAAGATCACCAGGCTTTCGACATCGTCGGCGATTGCCGGGCCGATCTGCGCGGCGCTGGCCCCGGTGCCGATCAAGGCGACCTTCTTGCCCTTGAGATCGACCGAGTTGTCCCACCCGGCGCTGTGCATCTTCGGGCCCTTGAACGTATCGAGGCCCGGAATGTTCGGCATCGACCAGCGGTTGAGCACGCCATGGGCGAGAATCACCGCGTTGGCGTCTTCGGTCTTGGTCGTGCCGTCGCCCTTCTGCAGAGTGACGTGCCAGACGCTCTTGGCGTCGTCCCAGCGGCATTCGACGACCTTGGTGTCGAACTGCACGTTGCCGCGAATGCCGTACTTGTCGGCCACCGACAGCAGGTATTCCTGAATTTCAGGACCCTTCGGGTGGTAGGTCGACCAGTCGGGGTTCAGTTCGAACGAATAGGAATAGAAGTGACTCGGGGTGTCGAGGCCAACGCCCGGATAGGTGTTTTCGAGCCAGGTGCCGCCGAGTTCCTTGTTCTTCTCGATGATCGTGTAGTCATAGCCGGCTTCGGCGAGCTTGATGCCCGCGGCAATGCCGGTCATGCCGCCGCCGATAATCAGGACCTTGACGCCCTGCGGCATCTTGCGGCCCGGAACATCCTTGCGCGGAATCGGGCGTTCGAAGCCCATCTGGTCGTAAAGCACGGGAACCTGCGCTTCGGGCACTTCCTCGCCGACGCTCACGCCCATCATGTGGCGCAGCAACCGGGTATCGATCGGCCTTTCTTCCGGCGGAGTCGGGCTGGTCAGCAGCGCGAACAGCCTGTCGCGCAGGTCTTGCGCCATTTCCTCGGGCACGCTCGACGGGCCTTCCGCCGTATAGATGCCGCGCAGGTATGGCGCGAAGCTGTCGAGGTATTCCTCGTCATGCGAATACGTGGTGTAGACCATCAGCAGGGTCGGAATGTTGGCATCCTGCAATGCGGCCTTGAGCCCTTCGGTATCCGTGATCGGAAGCGGGCAATCGCTCATGATCACGGCCTTTCCCATAACGTTCATTTTCGTGTTCCCTTGTTTGCAAAAACTCACTGGCGGACTCGGGGCCGGATGCCGCCGTCCGAAAATGTAAGTATCCACTTACATGCGAGGGTTTTATGATCTGGATCAAATTTAATCGAACGCTTGCGTCGATTCACGAGATCGCGCGATGCAAACCGCCCTGCGGGAAGTGCGCAGAGGGGATAACGCCGGATACGAAGTTGGCGATGGCCGGGAAACGCCTCAACCGATCCGCCACCGCGATACGCCGGTGCGAGCGTGAAGCTTCACGCCGCTTAATGGGGCCCGAAACTAACAAAGGGTCCTCCTTGCGGACGACCCTTTGTTAGTTGGCGCGCCCGGAACGATTGTCCTCGCGCTACGCGCTCGTTCGTCTCGGCTGCGCCTCGACTCCGTTTCAAATTGCCCGATGGCACAACAACAAAAGGCCACCCCCGAAGGGATGGCCTTTTGTTGGCGCGCCCGGAACGATTCGAACGTCCGACCCTCAGATTCGTAGTCTGATGCTCTATCCAGCTGAGCTACGGGCGCGCGGTGAGGGGCCACATAGGGGGCAAGTTCCGGCTTGGCAATCCCCAAGCTGTGCACTTTTTCCTAATGCGCGCGCTTTTCCAATTTCAGCCGGGAAAGCAGGTCCACATCGAGCGGCGGCATGGGCAGCCCGCCGATCTCTTCCGGAGCGACCCATGCGAAGGCCCCCCCTTCCCGCGCTTCGGGAAAACCCTGCCAGGAACCCGCGCTGTAAAGAAGAATGACAATGGCGCGTCCGCCGCCTTCGGGCGCGGATTCGGCAAAGCCGACCGGCGCCAGCGATTCCGGTGACAGCTGCAGGCCGAGTTCCTCCTCGATTTCCCGCACAAGCGATTCGCACGCCATTTCATGGGGTTCGACTTTCCCGCCGGGGAATTCCCACAAGCCGGCATGAGCCTTCCCGGGCGGCCGCTGCTGCAACAATACGCGCCCCTCCCCGTCGCGGATCACTGCCGCGACCACCAGCATCACTGTCGGCCTGTTTTCCACTTCGCCCTCCGCTGGAAACGCTTCGTTAGGACTTTTTCGTCACAAATGCATGCTGTCGGATCCATATCCGAGGGGAGCTATGGTGGAATACCTAAAGATACTGAGGACGCTCCTCCGTGATCGGGCGGGTGCAACCGTCGTCGAATATGGTCTGATCGTATCCCTGATCGTCCTGTCCATCATCGTTTCGCTCCGCGACGTCGCGGACGAGACCAATGGGCTCTGGGCTACCGTGTCCCGCAATGTCGATAGCGTCATGGGCAGCGGATCCTAGCGGTTAGGAATTTGTCAACCTGTTCGCGCTAGAGCGAACATGCTCGATCCCGAGGGGGAAAGAGACGGGTACCGAAGATGAACCAGGAGACTACCATGAAGTTTTTCAGCAAGCTGCTTCGTGACGAAGCTGGCGCCACCGCCATCGAATACGGTCTGATTGCCGCCCTCATCGCCGTCGCCGCCATCGGCGCGATGACCTCGCTCGGTGGCAACTTGAAGACCACGTTCTCGACGGTGTCGGCCAACCTGAGCTCGGCGAACTAAGCCAAGCTTCGGTAACAAAAAGACAAAGGCGGCGGGTTTCCCGCCGCCTTTTCTTTTGCCCTCGTCCGCCGGGAAACAGGCCCATCGGCATAAAAACAGAGGCCATCCAGGCAACCGGGGCGAGCGCGGTGTCGCCTCTTCTTACACTCCGGCACCATAACCCCGGACCATTCTCAACGAACAACTACGGGACCGCACGCTTCCGCGTGCATGCATCCCGCCCGGTTATTTCGTCCGGCGGCGCGCCTTGGCCCTGCTGTCGCCAATGCCGAGAAACCGGTCCTCGCGCATACGCAGGAGCGATTCGGCGCTCAATTGCGATAATTTTTCGAGTTCTTCCCCGATCGCATCGCGCAACGCTTCGGCCGTGGCGCGCGGATCGCGGTGGGCGCCACCCACCGGTTCCTTCACGATCCGGTCGATCACGCCCAGCTTGAGCAAGTCGCGGGCCGTCACTTTCATCGCTTCGGCCGCTTCGGGCGCTTTTTCGGCGGTACGCCACAGGATCGACGCGCAGCCTTCGGGCGAGATGACCGAATAGACGGCGTGTTCCAGCATCAGCACGCGTTCGGCACTGGCCAGCGCCACCGCACCGCCCGAACCGCCCTCGCCCACGATCGTGGCAACCATCGGCACCGGGAGCGCCAGGCACGCCTCGGTCGACCGGGCAATGGCTTCCGCCTGGCCGCGTTCTTCCGCTTCCACCCCGGGGAAGGCGCCGGAGGTGTCGACCAGCGTGACAACCGGCAGGCCGAAACGCCCGGCCATTTCCATCAGCCGGATCGCCTTGCGGTAGCCTTCCGGCTTGCCCATGCCGAAATTGTGGCGCAGGCGGCTTTCCGTGTCGTGGCCCTTTTCATGGCCGATCAGCATGACCCGGCGATCACCAAGCCGCGCCAGGCCGCCAATGATCGCTTCGTCTTCGCCATAGTAGCGGTCGCCGCCAAGGGGCATGAAATCGTCGAACGCATAGGCGACGAAGTCGCGGAAATGCGGCCGCATCGGGTGCCGGGCAACCTGCGTCTTCTGCCATGGGGTCAGCGAGCCGTAGATTCCGGCGAGCAGATCGGCGCTCTTTTCCTCGAGCCGTTGCAGCTCGTTGGAGATGTCGAGCTCGTCGCCTTCTGCTGCGGCCCGCAATTCGGCGATCCGCGATTCCAGCGCGGCCACCGGCTTTTCGAATTCGAGATAGGAAATCATTGCCCTGCGCTAGTCCGCATGAGCGCGTCGGGCAAGAGGATGCCGTTCATTCACCAGTGCAACAAGTCTTGCCGAATCCACATGAGTATAGATTTGCGTGGTCGCGATATCCGCATGACCGAGCAGCGTCTGGAGCACGCGCAAGTCCGCCCCGCCTTCCAGAAGGTGCGTCGCGAAAGCATGCCGCAGGACATGCGGGCTGACCTTTTCCGGCGCCAGACCGGCCCGCGCGGCCAGTTCCTTCAGCATCTGGAACAAACGTATGCGACTCAGGTGTTTGCCGCGCGAAGGGAAGAGAAACTTGCCATCCGATGGGCGCAGTTCCAGCCACCGGCTCAGTGCTTGCCGCGCGCGCTTGCCGACCGGTACCATCCGCGCCTGTCCGCCCTTGCCCATGACGGTCAGGAAAGGCGCATCGCGCGGTACTGCGGCCAGCGGCAGGGAGACGAGTTCGCTTGCTCTCAGCCCCGAACCGTAAAGCAGTTCCAGCAGCGCCAGCATCCGCACCGCCTCGAGCTTGCCGTCCTCGGCTTCGGATTCGGCGCGGGCGAACAGGGATTCGATTTCGGCGTGATCGAGCAGCCGGGGCAAGGGCCGCCGGGTCGCCGGACGCGGCAAAGCGGGAGACGGATCGTCCTTGCGCCAGCCCTCTTCCACCAGGAAACCGAAGAATTGCCGCAAGGCGGAACTTTTCCGCGCCAGGCTGGACGGTGCGAGGCTGGACCAAGCCCGCCCCAGGCGGGCAAGCGATTCGCGATCGGCGGCGGCAATGTCCCCGATCAGCTCCTCCGCGCCTTCCAGGTCCCGGCGATAGGCGGTAAGGGTATTGGCCGCCGCGCCCCGCTCCGCAGCGAGCATGGCGAGGAAGCTGTCGATCGCGGCGCCGATTGCCCTACCCCCGCGCGACGGCCTCGGCCGCGATCATCCGCGCCTCAGCCTTGAGACCGACGCGATTGAGCGCCGACACGATGTGATAGAGATGCCGTGCGGTCATCTTGTCCCAGCCTGTCCCCTGCATGCCGAGACCCGCGAGCAGGGAAACCAGCACCGGATTGTTCACTTCGGCCGCCTTGTCGATCATCCGGCTCCAGCGGGTCTGGCGGGAAAGATCGACGCCGAGTGTGCCGGAAAGCTGCCCGGCCGCCCCCGGATCGAGCCGTCCCAATCCCGCCAGCCCCGCCACGAGGAAGCGCGACTTGCGCTGGTTGGCACTCGCATCGTCGTCGATGAAACTTTCGACCGCAGCAGTAGCCACGGGATTGCGGCGCACCGGCTGCGCCAGAGTCAGGAGCCCCCAGGCCGTGGTGCCTTCCTTGACCACCCGGCCCCAGCGCATCGCATTGCCATCGAGTCCGGCGGCCAGCATCGACGCCAGCAGCGGAGCCGCATCGCCGGCCAGGTCCTCGCTCGCGGGAATGCGCGCCGCGGCATAGGCGGTCAGGACAAGCCGTCCGTAATCGGGCGTACTGCCGCCCCAGACATCGCGCAGCGCAGCGAGACGATCCTCCGCTGCCTCGGCAACGTAGGCTTCGCGCAGGCGCGTGGCGCGAAGCGCCGTATCCCCGGTCACTTCGTCATCGGCATAGATCTGCGAATAGAGATCGACCATCGCCTCGGACGAAAGGATGCCGTCCCCGCCTGCGATATCCACCGCCTCGGCCCGTTGGGCCAGAGGCAGCATCGGCGCGATCGCCGCGCTGCGCAGGTAATAGGGGGTTTCGTTGCGGGCCAGCTTCTCCGGAATGTCCATCCCCAGCGCATTGGCCAGTGCGAAACGCCAGGGATTGAGTTCGGCAACGTCGTCCCATTCGATCGTTACCGCGCCGCGTCCATCCCCCGCCGCACCGGCGAAGCGCTGCGCCAGCAGGATGTCGATCCGCGGGGCGATTCCGCGGCTGAGCGCCTTGTCGAGTTCCCGCTTGGCGCTGTTCCCCTCACCCGCATAGGCGTCGCAAATGGCAACCGCCATCTGCCATTGGGGATCCTTGCGGATGCCGCCATGCAACCGGGTGGCGGGGCAGATGCCGAGCAGATCGGCCGTCCCGATATAGGCATCGAACGCCGCATCGGTCAGTGCCGCATCGTAATTGGCGGTATCGACGCCCTGCACCAGCGCCCGCGCAATGGCCGATTCGCCGAGATCGTTCAGCACTGCCGCGCGCAGAGCGGCGAATTCCACCGGACTCATCCCCTCGGGCGCGGCCAGGCGGCTCGCCAGCGTGCGGCGCAGCAGGATGTGCCCCCAGCGGGAAACGACCGGCCCTTTCGAACCTTTCAGCGCCGCGCGAACCAGCGATGCGGGCTGCTTTGCTAGCGCATTGGCCGGCATCCCGCCTTCCGCGCGGTCGATCACGCCAACCTGCGCCATCGAGCGCCGCGCCGCCGGCGGAATGTCGAATTTGGGTTTGAGACCGAGCAGTTCGTCGATCTCGTCGGGCGTCATCGCCTCGATCTGTTCGATCGACGGCAATTTGCCGGGCAAGGCGATGGCCGGCGCGGTCTCCCCCGGCAGCGGCTGCACCACGGGACTGCTCGTCGCACCCGCTACCGGCGCGGCAGACGCACTGGGACGCGGTGCGGACGGCGCCGGAGCAGGCGCGGGGTTGTCGAAACCGGGCGGAAGGAGCGATTCGGGCGCATCCTGGGCAACGACCAGAGTCGAACACAAGGCAAGGGCCGCTCCACCCAGCAACAGCGCACGCTTCATGCGGCATCTCCCCGCAGGGCCACGGGCTCGCTGATATCGTGTAGGGGCTGTTCGCCGCCCTTGGCCCAAGCATAGGCAAAAAGCAGCGCCACGAATGCTGCCAGAACCAACCAAAATCGCCTGCCGGCCATCGCCAAACCGTCTTTCCCGCCAATGAACTTCCGCGCGAGCGCGCTTGCGCTGCCGGTTAGCCCATCTATAGGCAGGGCGGCAATGACTGTCGATGAGCCCTCTCTCTCCAATGCCGAGATTGCCGCAATCGCGGCACGCATCGACCGTCCGATCGTGCTGGTCGGCATGATGGGTGTGGGCAAATCCTCCGTCGGCCGCCGCCTTTCCACTGTATTGGGCATGCCGTTCACCGATGCCGACGACGCGATCGAAAAAGCGGCCCAGATGACTATCAGCGAAATCTTCGCCAAGGACGGCGAAACCGAATTCCGCGACGGCGAACGCCGGGTCATCGCGCGCCTGATGCAGGACGCGCGCGGCGTCATCGCCACGGGCGGCGGGGCTTTCGTCAACGACGAAACGCGCGCGCTGATCCTCGACAAGGGGATCGCGGTGTGGCTCGACGCCGATCTCGATACACTGGTCGAACGCACCGGGCGCAAGGACAATCGTCCCTTGCTGAAAAACGGCAACCCGCGCGAGATCCTTGGCAAACTCAAGGCGGAGCGGGAGCCGGCCTATTCGCAGGCGCCGATCCATATCGTCAGCGCCAACGGCCCGCACCAGCGCACCGTATACTCCATTCTGAAGGCAATAGACGCATGGCTGTGATCCCCGTCGAACTCGCTGGCCGCCCTTACGAAGTGCACGTGGGCGTGGGTCTGCTCGCCGAACTGGTCCCGCATTGCCGGGGCCGCCTGCGCAAGCGCGGCGTGCCGATCGTGACCGACGCCAATGTCCACGCCGCATGGGGCGAAGTGGTCGAGAACGCCTTGCGCGACGCCGGGCACGAGCCGCATTGGCGCATCCTCCCGCCGGGCGAGGCGACCAAGAGCTGGGACCAGCTCGCCGCGACAGTCAACTGGCTGCTGGAACTGGAAGTGGAGCGCGGCGACCATGTCCTGGCGCTGGGCGGCGGAGTGATCGGCGACCTTACCGGGTTTGCCGCCGCGATCCTCAAGCGCGGCTGCCATTTCATCCAGTTGCCGACGACGCTGCTCGCCCAGGTCGATTCCTCCGTCGGCGGCAAGACCGCGATCAACACGCCTGCGGGCAAGAATCTCGTCGGCGCCTTCCACCAGCCCTCGCTCGTGCTGGCGGATCTGGCCGCGCTCGAAACCCTGCCGGAGCGGGAACTGCGTGCAGGCTATGCCGAAGTCGTGAAATACGGCCTGATCGGCGATGCCGAATTCTTCACCTGGTGCGAAGATCACGGGGCCGCCCTGCTCGCCGGCGACACGCCCTTGCGCGAATATGCCGTGGCGCACAGCGTCAGGGCCAAGGCGAAGATCGTTGCCGAGGACGAACGCGAAACCACCGGCGCGCGCGCGCTGCTCAACCTCGGGCACACCTTCGGCCATGCGCTAGAGGCGGAAACCGGCTTTTCCAACCGTTTGCTGCATGGCGAAGGCGTGGCGCTGGGCATGGTGCTGGCCGCCCGCTATTCCGCGCGGATCGGCCTGATGGGCGCGGGCGAAGCGGAACGGGCCGCCGAAGCGATCGGCAGCGTCGGCCTGCCCGCCACGCTTTCGGAACTGGGCCTTGCCTGCGACGGCAAGGCGCTCGCCGCCCATATGCTGCACGACAAGAAGATGGATGCCGGCACCCTGCCCTTCGTCCTGATGAAGGGCATCGGCCACGCTTTCCTCGCACGCGACGTCGCGCTGGACGACGTGGCGGCGTTCCTCGACACGGAACTGGCGCGTTAAGCGATCCAGCCCCCGGATTGCCGCGTCGTTTCCGGCGGCTCCGCAATAATAACGATTGGGAAAACGCCGCCCCGCATGCGCGACGGGGCGGCGCCTGTCCGGCTTATTCCAGCTCGAGGATGATCGCGTCCACGGCCAGGCTGTCGCCCGCCTTGGCGTTGACCTTGGCCACCGTGCCCGCCTTCTCGGCGCGCAGGATGTTTTCCATCTTCATCGCTTCGACGACAGCCAGCGGCTGGCCGACTTCGACATGGTCGCCCTCGGCAACGTCGAGACGGACGAGCAGGCCCGGCATCGGGCAGATCAGGAACTTCGAAAGATCCGGCGGGATCTTTTCGATCATGTGATGGGCATGCTTTGCCACCCGTGCCGGGAGCACGCGCACGTCGTGGATCGCACCACGCGTGGTCAGGCGGAAGCCCATGCGCTTCATCTCGACCTTGACGGCCAGCTCGTCGTCGCCGATCTCGGCCATCACGATGGGTTCGCCCGGGGTGTAGACCATCGACAGGTCGACCGCTTCGCCGTCGACGACGATGTCGTCTTCGTCGATCTCCACGTCATAGAGCGTATCGCCGATCTTGACCTGCCATTCGCCCGGCGGGTCGAGCGGACCGTTGAGCTGGTTGTCGATCTGGCGCGCACGGTCGGCCAGCGCCGTGGCGAGGAACGCCGCGATGGCCGAAACATTGCGCAGCAATTCGGGCGAAGCCGCCGCCCCGGTGAAGCCTTCGGGATATTCCTCGGCGATGAAACCGGTGGTCAGCTCGCCCCGGCGGAAGCGTGGGTGCTGCATGATCGCGGAAAGGAAATCGATATTGTGGCCCAGCCCTTCGAGGCGGAACTCGTCGAGCGCGGTGACCTGCTTGTCGGCCGCTTCGTCGCGCGTCTTGCCCCAGGTGATGAGCTTGGCGATCATCGGGTCGTAGAACATCGAGACTTCGCCGCCTTCATAGACGCCGTCGTCCACGCGCACGCCGTCGATCCCGCGGCGGCCATTCTCGGCGCCGTCGTCGGTCCAGCCTTCCACCGGCGGCTGATAGCGCACCAGGCGGCCGGTCGAAGGCAGGAAGCCGCGATAGGGATCTTCGGCATAGACGCGGTTTTCGATCGCCCAACCGTCGATCTTCACGTCGTCCTGCGTGATCGGCAGCTTCTCGCCCGCCGCCACGCGGATCATCTGTTCGACGAGGTCGACGCCGGTGATGCATTCGGTCACCGGGTGTTCCACCTGCAGGCGGGTGTTCATTTCGAGGAAGTAGAAGCTCTCCCCCGTCTTGTCGGCGCCGGATACGATCAGCTCGACCGTGCCCGCGCTGTGATAGCCGACCGCCTTGGACAGCGCGACGCACTGTTCGCCCATGGCCTTGCGCATCTTTT
>JAQVEQ010000060.1 GCA_028697875.1 Novosphingobium sp.
GGCGACCAGCCCGTCGGCGCTGTCGGAAAAGGCGAAGCCGAGCTGCGTGTCCGGCGACAGGCGCAACGCCACCTTGGCTGCAAGGACTTTCGCTTCCCGCGCATCCTCCTGCGACAGGCGCAGCGTGGCCGGCCAGGCCTTCATGGCGGAACCGGCGCGGGCATCGATCGTGAAAGCGAAGCTCGCCTTTTCGCTCGCGCCGCCAAGGACGCGCTCCTCGCCAGCCAGGGCATTGGTCAGCCGCGGGGTCAGCGAAGCAGTGCGCATCGCGGAAGCAAGATCGCGCACATAGGCCCGGTCGTAGCCATCGAGGATCACCGCGCCGACCGAAGCGGTGGTTACCGCATCGCCCATGGCAGGCGAGGTCGCAGCCGTGGTGTCGTTGAGCGAAAGCGGCGTCTGCGACCCGGCCAGGCTGGTCGTGCCGAGCGGCTGGAACGCCGCCGCGATGTCCAGGATGCCGCGGCCATAGATCGGATCGGTGCCCGTGGCACCGGCGTCGAACGCGGACGTAAGCAGGATGTCGACGATTTCGGAGCCGGTAAGAGTGGGGAACGCCTGGGCCAGCAAGGCGACCGCCCCGGCGATCTGCGGCGCGGAGAAGCTGGTGCCGTTGACCCATCCGCCCCCCGGAATGGAGACATCCTCCCCCTGCGCAGCGAGGTAATAGTTCCGGCTGGATACGGCACCCGCCTTGTTGCTGAAGCTGGACAAGTCTCCGGAAGAATCGATCGACCCGGCAATGATGAGGTTGCCGTTGGCGTAACTGAGCATACCGGTGGCGAAGGCATCCGGGCGCGAAGCCCCGTCATTGCCGGCCGAAACCACCACCACGACGCCGTTGGCGGCCGCATTGGCAATGGCTGCGGTCACCTGGCTGTTCGGCGGCCCGCCGCCCAGCGAAATGTTGATCACCGTGGCGCCATTGCTCACGGCATAGTTGATCGCATCGGCGATCGCGGAATCCTCGAACGAACAGGTCGTCTCACATGTGCCGGGGGTATCCGTGCGCAGCGCCATGATCGTCGCATCATAGGCAATACCCACGATACCGCTGTCGTCGCGTGCAGCGGCCGCGACCAGCGACACCCACGTGCCGTGGTCGCCCACGGCCTCGTAACTCCCATTGCCGGCGAAATCCGCCGAAAGGCCGGAAATGCGCCCGGCAAGTTCGGTATTGTCGGTGTGGATCCCGCTGTCGACGACACCGATGGTGACGCCCTGGCCGGTCCATCCGTCCTGCCAGGCGGCAGCGGCATTGTGCAGCCCCGGCCCGTCGCTGTTCCGGAATTCCACCGTATCGAACTGCGCCGGCACCGGCGTGGGCGTTGGCAGGGTCTGGGTCGGTGTGGGCGTAGGCGTAGGCGTAGGCGTAGGCGTAGGCGTAGGCGTAGGCGTAGGCGTCGGTGTGGGAGTGGGAGTGGGAGTGGGAGTCGGCGTCGGTGTGGGAGTAGGGGTGGGCGTAGGGGTGGGAGTCGGCGTCGGAGTCGGGGCAGGCGTAGGCGTGGGAGTCGGTGCTGGCGTCGGTGCTGGCGTCGGCGCAGGCGTGCTGACCGTCCCGCCGCCACCGCCGCAAGCGCTCAGCAAGACCAGCCCGGACAGGGCCGTCCCGTAACGCAAGGCCTGCTTGAATACATGACTCGGCTGCATCGAACCGTTCCCCCCACTTTAGCAAAGCCGACACTGACAGGATTGGTTAAAATAGTTCTGAACCACAAGCCGGGAAACGGCTTTGCCCACTGCATTCACCGCAGGCCTTGCCCCGCATGCCGCGAGAGGTTAGGCGCCTCACCCGGATAGATCACCCAGTGCAGGAGTTTGCCCCCATGTCCGCCCAGCTCGCCACCGCCATCGAAGCCGCCTGGGAGTCGCGCGACACCGTCACCCCCGCCAGCGCGGACGTGCGCGAACATGTCGAAGCGGCCCTGGCCATGCTCGACAGCGGGGAAGCCCGCGTGGCCGAACCCGACGGCCAGGGCGGCTGGCAGGTCAACCAGTGGCTCAAGAAGGCCGTTCTGCTGTCCTTCCGCCTCAACGACAATGCGGTGATCGAAGCCGGTTCGGGCGGCGCGCCCGCTTTCGACAAGGTGCCGAGCAAGTTCGCCGGCTGGGACGAGAACCGCTTCCGTGCCGCGGGCTTCCGCGTGGTGCCGGGCGCGGTCGCCCGCCAGGGCAGCTACATCGGCAAGGGCGTGGTGCTTATGCCGAGCTTCGTTAACATCGGCGCCTATGTCGGCGACGGCACCATGGTCGACACCTGGGCGACGGTCGGCAGCTGCGCCCAGATCGGCAAGAACGTCCACATTTCCGGCGGTGCGGGGATCGGCGGCGTGCTCGAACCGCTGCAGGCCGGTCCGGTCGTGATCGAGGACAACTGCTTCATCGGCGCGCGCAGCGAAGTGGCCGAAGGCGTGGTCGTGGGCGAAGGCGCGGTTCTTTCGATGGGCGTCTTCCTCGGCGCTTCGACCAAGATCGTCGACCGCTCCACGGGCGAAGTCCATATCGGCAAGGTCCCGCCCTATTCGGTGGTCGTGCCCGGCGCCATGCCCGGCAAGCCGCTGCCCGACGGCACGCCCGGCCCGTCGCTCTACTGCGCCGTGATCGTCAAGACGGTCGACGCCCAGACCCGCTCCAAGACCGGGATCAACGATCTGCTGCGCGACTGAGCCTTCGCGCGGGACGGCCGGATCGCCGGCTGCTATGGTGCGCCGTCCATGCAAACGGCAGGAGACGCACCATGGCAGACCGTGAACAGGCCGGTCGCCCGGGAACGGCCGCGCTCGAACGTTTCGTCGAAGCGCAGCGCGGCACCTACCCGCAGGCGCTGGCCGAACTGCGGGACGGCGCCAAGCAGAGCCACTGGATGTGGTTCGTCTTCCCCCAGATCGCAGGCCTGGGGCGGAGCGGGACCGCCCGCTTCTACGCCATTGCCGGCCTCGCCGAAGCCCGCGCCTATCTTGCCCACGGGCTCCTCGGCCCCCGGCTCCGGGAATGCACCGAAGCCATGCTGGCATGGGCCGGCGAACGCAGTGCCCGCGCAATCCTCGGCGGGATCGACGCGCTGAAATTCCGCAGTTCGATGACGCTGTTCGAAGCCGCGGGCGGCGGGGAATGCTTCGCGCATGCGCTCGATGCCTTCTACCAGGGCCAGCGCGACAGCCGGACGCTGGAACTGCTCGGCATGGCCGCCTGACAACGGCCGCCGGGGAACCCTCCGCCCCGCTCGTGCGTTGACCGGGTGGCCCGAAGTGTAATGCGGCGCCAAAGCCGCCGGGCGAGCGGGAGAGCGACCATGCAACGCATTGGCGAAGAAATTCATCTGGACACCGACGAAGCGCGCGGCGGCAGCACGCCGCACATCGTGCGCTACGTGCTGCTGGCAGGCCTGTTCCTGGCGATACTCGCCATGTCTGCCATCTGGATCACGGGGGCCTTGTCCCAACGTCCGGCGCAAGGCTGGCCGGTGACGGCCGAGGAGCACGCGCTGGGCGGATAAAGGAACGCTGGCGCTGCGGGCGGGATAGTTGCACATAGGCGCCATGCATCCGCAACTCCTCACCCAGTTTGCCGTGTCCTCGGTAATGCTCATTATCTGTGTCGTCATTCACGGGCTGGGCCTGTTCAGCCTCAACCGCGCCCTGCGCAGCGAAGCCTCGATGGAACGGCTCCAGCGCACCGACCCGCTTTCGCGGCGCGGGGCCACGTTCACGCTTTCGATCGTCATCGCGCTGGTCGCGCTGCACGGGATCGAAATCTGGCTCTATGCGGTGTTCTACCTGATCGTCGGGGCCGTCCCCGACCTCGAACAGGCGCTCTACTATTCGACTATCAGCTATTCGACCGTCGGCTACAGCGACCAGCACATCTCCGCCGCCTGGCGGCTGACCGGCGCCTTCGAAAGCATCATGGGGGTGATCCTGCTCGGCTGGTCGACCGCCTTCTTCTTCCGCATGCTCTCGCGCATCGACGCATAGCAGGACATTAGTCCGGGACGGGCGTCTCGACCGGCGGATCGCCGCGATGCGCCGCCGCATACCGTTCCGCCGCGCGCATGACGCGCAGGATATTGCGGCTGGCGATCTTTTCGAGGTCGGCCTGCGAATAGCCGCGCCGCGCCAGTTCGGCGAACAGCACGGGATAGCCCGACACGTCCTCCATCCCCACCGGGCCGCTGGCCATCCCGTCGTAGTCGCCGCCGATCCCGATGTGGTCGATCCCGGCCACGGCGCGGATATGGTCGATATGGTCGGCCATGTCGGACACGGTCGTCGGCGGTTCGGGATGGGCCTCGTCCCACGCGGCAAGCGCTGCGGCGGCCTTGTCCGGCTGCCCTTGCCACAGTGCGTCCTGCCGCGCCTTTTCCGCCTGGCGATCGGCATACCATTGCCGCGCCGCCTCGCCCACGTAGCCGGGCAGGGCGATCGCCATCACGATCCCGCCGTTGGCCTTGAGCTTTTCCAGCACGTTGTCCGGCACGTTGCGCGCATGGCCGTTCACCGCCCGCGCGCCCGAATGGCTGAAGATCACCGGCACGCGCGACACGTCCAGCGCGTCGAGCATGGTCTCCTCGCTGACATGGCTGAGGTCGACCAGCATCCCCAGCCGGTTTATTTCCCGCACCACGTCGCGCCCGAAATCGGTCAGCCCGTGATGTTCCGGCGTGTCGGTCGCGCTGTCCGCCCACGGGGTGTTCTTCGAATGGGTCAGTGTCATGTAGCGCACGCCCAGCGCATACATCTGGCGCAGGACGCCGAGGCTGGAACCGATCGAATGGCCGCCTTCCATGCCTAGCAGGGACGCGATCCGGCCCCGCGCCATCGCCCGTTCGACATCGTCTGCGCTCAGGGCGAGCTGCATGTCCTGCGGATAGCGCGCGATCAGCCGCCTGGTGACGTCGATCTGTTCCAGCGTCGCCTGCACCGCTTCGGGTCCGGGCAGGTTCGCAGAAACGAAGATCGACCAGAACTGCGCCCCGACATGCCCCTTGCGCAAACGGACAAGGTCGGTGTGCATGGCCCGGCCCTTCCAGGTCCCGGTGGCCTCCGGGTTGCCGGTGTCCGTTGTGTCCTCGAAATCGAACCCGCCGATCACGTCGTGATAGCGCCCGCGCAACTGGATCGGCGTGTCGTTGTGCCCGTCGAAGACCGGCGCCGCCTCCAGCGCGGCCTCGGCCACCTGTTCGGGCGTCTTCGCGGCCAGCGGCGCGGTGCCCAGCAACAGCGCCCCTATCGCAACGCCCCCCATCCAGCGCATCGGCAATTCCTTCGTTCCTGTTCGCGAAACAGCTAGCCAGCACAGGCGGTCGAGGGCAAGCTGCAATCATGGACGGTTTGGACGCCAGGACCCTGATCGCGCGGCTGGAGCTTGCGCCCCATCCCGAGGGCGGATGGTTCCGCGAGACATGGCGCGCCCCGTGCGGCGCAGGCGAACGCGCGGCGAGCACCGCGATCCTCTTCCTGCTCGAAGCCCACCAGCGGTCGCACTGGCACCGGGTCGACGCGGACGAGATCTGGCTGTGGCACGGGGGCGACCCGTTGCGCCTGTCGACCGCGCCGCACGAGGCAAGCCCCGTGGCCAGCACGATCCTGGGTTCCGGCCTGTCGTCGGGACACGCGCTCCAGCATGTCGTGCCCGCCGGCCACTGGCAGGCCGCCGATCCCGCGCCGGGCGGACGGGCGGGTTACGCCCTCGTCTCGTGCATGGTCGCGCCGGGCTTCGATTTCGCCGGCTTCACGCTGGCCGAGCCGGGCTGGGCGCCGGGACGGAAATAGCCGCCGGACCTCAGTCGAGGTCGTCGCCGCCGTCCTCGTCCCAATTCTCGTCGTCCTCGTCCATCCGGGCATAAGTGCCGGTCAGCATCGCCACGCCGACGACATGGCCGTCGATCGCGGCGAACAGTTCCTCGCGCGTGGCGCCGGGCATCAGCGTCAGCGGCAGGTCGAGCGCGAAGAGCTGGAAGACGTAGGCATGGGCGTCGTCCTCGTGCGGCGGTTCGGGCAGCAGCCATTCGCTGTTGCGGTGGGCGTTCTTGCCCACACGCGGCGGCACTTCGCCTTCCAGCAATTGCCCCTTCTGCGGCGCGAGGCCCCAGACCAGCCAGTGACAGGCCGGTTCGTCCCCCGGCGCATCGGGATCTTCCACCACCAGCGCCAGTTCCAGCGTACCGGCGGGCGGAGCGCTCCATTCCAGGGGCGGGGCGACCGCGTCTTCCTCGTCCGCGGTGAAGCACGGGTCGAGGTCCTCCCCGTCCTGGAATGCCGCCGAACGCAAGGCGAAACCGGACTTGCCCAGCAATTCCGGGCTGGCGAGCCGTGCCACGGCCAGCCGCGAATGTCCTGCGCCCTTGCTCATCTGCGTTCCTTTCCAGCTTGGGGATGCGTTTGCGTGGCCCTCTTAGGCGCGGGCCCGCCGGAAGGACAAGGGGGCTGGGCGTGAATTCACCCCCCTTTGCCCCGGCCGGCGATACCGGCCGGGGAAACAGGCTCAGCCTTCGCTGTCGGGACCGGCCAGCAAGACCCGCCAGATCAGCGCGCCCAGCGCCCCGCCTGCGAGCGGCGCAAGCCAGAACAGCCACAGCTGCCCCAGCGCCGCGGTTTCGGCGAACAGCGCCACGCCAGTCGAACGGGCCGGATTGACCGAGGTATTGGTGACCGGGATTGAGATCAGGTGGATCAGCGTCAGCGCCAGGCCGATGGCGGCGGGCGCGAATCCGGCAGGGACGAGCTTCGACGTCGAACCGATGATGACGATCAGGAAACCGGCCGTCAGCACCACTTCGATCAGCAGCGCGGACTGCATCGAATAGCCGCCGGGCGACAGCGCCCCGAAGCCATTGGAAGCAAACCCGCCCGGTTCGAAACCCGCCTTGCCCGAAGCGATCGCGAACAGCACCGCCGCGGCGGCAATCGCCCCTGCGACTTGCGCGATCCAGTAGGGTACGAGATCTTTCCAGCCGAACCGGCCCGCCACTGCGAGGCCGAGCGAAACGGCCGGGTTGAAGTGCCCGCCCGA
This sequence comes from Novosphingobium sp., assembly GCA_028697875.1. Lineage (GTDB taxonomy): Bacteria > Pseudomonadota > Alphaproteobacteria > Sphingomonadales > Sphingomonadaceae > Caenibius. Next base: position 7,012 of record JAQVEQ010000060.1, read on the forward strand.
AATGCCGCCCACGGCATAGGCCATGGTCAGGACAGTCAGGCCGAAGGCCAGTGCGACGCCGGCAAAGCCGATGCCCAGTTCCGGAAAGGCAGCGGCCAGTACCGCCGCACCGCAACCGCCGAAGACCAACCAGAACGTGCCGAAGAATTCGGCCGCCAACTTGCGCGTCATTATTCCTCTCCTCAACCTAGGAAGCGGCAGACTACCCCACTTTTACGACAGTGCAACTACATGCGATTCAAGGATAATTGCTCATCCAGACCGGCATGCCGCCGCCCCGCCGGCTGCGGACCGCCGCTGGCGGCGGCGTCTTACCTGCCGGATCATTCCGATCCGGGAGGAGAACCGCCCCATGCGCCGTGCCGCGCCGATCACGCTTGCCCTTGCCGCTCTTGCGCCGCTCGTCGCGCTCCATGCCGAAGCGCCGCCTCCGGCCCATCCCGCGTCGCTGGCGGTCACGGTCACCGGCCTCCATTCCACCAGGGGCCAGCTGGTCGCCTGCCTCTGGCGCGACAAGACGGGCTTTCCCAGTTGCGAGAAGAGCAGCACCGCCCTGCGCCAGGTCCTGCCCGTCACCGGCACGTCGATGCACATCGCCTTCTCCGGCCTCGCGCCCGGCCAATACGCGGTGACCGTGCTTCACGACGAGGACGGCAACGGCAAGATGAAGCACAACTTCATCGGCATGCCGGCAGAAGGCGTCGGCGTGTCCAACAATCCCGGCGGGATGCCCGGCTATGCCAAGTCGCTGATCGACATCGCCCCCGGCAGCGCCATTTCCATCCGCATGCGCTACCTGCTCGGCTGACGCGCCGCCCTAGGCGAAGCGGTAACCCGACAGCGAACTGCCCATCATGTTTTCGGCATAGTCGACCGTGCCCGGCTGGCCGGATGCGCCGGCCGCGACCATCAGCGGGATCAGGTGTTCCTCGCGCGGGTGGCTGAGGCGGCCGTTGGGCGCGGCCTCCCACCGGGCGAGCATCGCCGCGCGCTCGTCCGCCCCGGCTTGCGCCGCCTGCCGCAGCCAGGCGTCGAAGTCCGTCGAATAACGCGCCAGCGACGGATCGCGCATCGCGGCCATGTTGTGAAAGCTCATGCCCGAACCCACGATCAGCACCCCCTCGTCGCGCAAGGGGGCGAGTGCCCGCCCGGCGGCAAGGTGCAATGCAGGATCGAGACTGGCGTCGAGCGACATTTCCACCACCGGGATGTCCGCATCGGGGAATGCGACCTTGAGCGGCACGAACACCCCGTGGTCGAGCCCGTGTTCCGGATCGACATGGGCCTCCAGCCCGGCGCCGCGCAGCAGGCCCGCCGCCTGTCCGGCCAGCCAAGGCGCGCCCGGCGCGGGATAGGTCAGCTCGTAGGTATGCGGCGGGAAGCCGTAATAGTCGTAGATCGGCCCCGGCTTTTCCGCGCCGGTGAACGCGAAGCCGTGCGTTTCCCAATGGGCGGAGACGACCAGGATCGCGCGCGGCCTCTCCGGCAAGCTGGCGGGGATCGACCGCAAGTAGGCTTCCATCGCCGTCCACAACCCGTGCGGGTCGGGCATGAAGAAGCACGGCCCCCCGCCGTGGGGGATGTAGAGCGCGGGCTGGCGGGTGCGGGTGAGCGTTTCGGTCATGCCTGTCATATGGGTGCGCCGTCAGGGATTTTCAGGCCCGGCATAGGGCCGCGAAGCCGTCCACGCGCAGCCGGTGCGCAATTGGCCTTCGCCTTGCGGCCCGATCCGCAAGGTCACGGTAAAGGGATAGGTCCGGTCCGACATGCCGTCGCTGCATTCGCCCGGCGTCACCGCCATGCCGAACGGTTTGCCGTCGGCCATCTTGCCGGTGAACGAGATGCCGTTGCGCCCGGCGAAGCGGGCGATGCGGATCGTCTCGCCCGCGGGCTTGTCCGGCGTGGTATATGTCAGCACACCGCCCGCCGCCTGCCCGCCCCAGAACGGTTCGGTGCCGGTAAAGTGCACTGTCTCGCCCGGCGCGATCCCTTCGTAGGGGTGGCGGTCTTCCGGATCGCCGGGGGCATTGGTTTCGGCCGGCCCGCCGGAGCTGCAGGCCGCCAGCACGAGAACGAGCGGGAGGATCGGGGTCATGCGCAAGGTCATGCGCCGGTTTGTGCAGCGGATCGCGCGCGCGGGCAAGCTTGCCGCGAGGGCCCGCGGCTGGCATGGGCGCTGTATCCCACAAGACATCCCACAACCGGGCATCCCGCAACCGGGCGCCCCCCGACAGGAGCGAACGCCATGAGCGGCGACGACGAGGAATACGTGTACGACGAGGAATCCGGCGAATGGATGCCGGCCAGCGAACTCGCCGCCAAGCAGGCTGCCGCCAACACGGTGGAAGTGCGCGACGCGGTGGGCAACCTCCTGGCCGACGGCGATCAGGTGACGCTGATCAAGGACCTGGAAGTCAAGGGCGCGGGCCAGACGCTCAAGCAGGGCACGCTGATAAAGTCGATCCGCCTGACCGGCGACCCGCAGGAAATCGACTGCAAGTACCCTGGGATCAAGGGCCTCGTCCTGCGCGCGGAATTCGTGAAGAAGCGCTGAGGCGCACCCGGCCGGGCCGGTTCAGCCTTCGTGAGCGGCGCGGGTCAGCCGCGCCGCTTCCCGCGTTTCGGCGGCGGCCCGTTCTTCGGCGGCGATCCGTTCGGCACGCACGCGCTTGGCCGTTTCCCGGTCCTCTTCCATCTGCAGCGCCCGGTCGGCCATTTCGCGCCAGGCCTTTTCCGACCTGAGCGCACGCTCGCGGACATTGTCCAGCGTGGCGGCGCTCGCCTCGGCTGCGGCTTCGCGGGCACGCTCGTCGTAGAAGTCGAAACCCTGCGCCATGGCGCGCCTTTCCGTATGCAGGATACAGGGCAGCGCCCGGCGGGACCGCCATCCCGCCGGGGCCTTGTCCGCTCGCTTATGCAGCCGAGAGGTTGATTGCCGATTCCTTGCCGTTGCGGCCGGTTTCGACTTCGTAGTTAAGGCGCTGGTCCTTCTCCAGCATGTGCATGCCGGCGGCCTGCACGGCGCTGATATGGACGAAGCTGTCCTTGCCGCCATCTTCGGGCTGGATGAAGCCGTAGCCCTTGTCGGTATTGAAAAATTTCACGGTGCCAACAGGCATGGGTATTTCCTTTCAAGTAACATTCGAGTTCCCTGCCGCAACATGCGGCAAGGCCGTGCGTCGGGTCGTAAGATGAAAGGAAGTCGTCGTCTGGTTAACGCCGGGGCCCAAAGGCAGGCGGCGATCGTCAAAAGCCGAAGTCCGTCGCAAAATTCGACGTCAGCGGGAGACGCTATAGCATGGATGGCCATTTTTACCTAACCGCGATTTTCCCTGCCCCTGCGCCATTGCCCCGCTTGACACATTTGACACCCTGTCAAGCAGCGCCCCGGCCCCTCGAACGCCCGGTTTGCGCGGGTTCCGCCCCTCCCCGCCCTGCTTGACAGGTGCGCGGAAGAAAGAACCCGCGGCGGCCGGTCAGCGGGCCTGCCTCCACGCCTGGGGGTTCCACGCCTCGCCATCGGCCTGTTCGGCGTCCCCGGCTTCATCTTCATGTGCGGAGTCGTCCTCCTCCGCCCAGAGTTCGTCGCCCGTCTCGACCCGTTCGACCAGCGCGGCGAAATCGTCGGGCGGGTACATTTCCTCTTCGGCGTGGCGCGGCCTGTGCGGGGGCATCAGCTCATCCCGCATGGACAGCAGGGCCAGCGTCAGCCGTTCGTTGAACACGCGGTGCGTGCCGACCAGTTCGCCCTTGTAGTAATAGGGCACTTCCACCCCGTTGCGCGCGCGTTCCAGCGCGGCTTCGGCCAGCCGGTCGCATTGGGTGCGGAACGCCGCCGTCCACGCGGCGTCGAACGGCTCGCCTTTCAGCCGGTTGCGCAGCTGGTAGGCGGACTGGCGGCTCATCCCCACGGCCCGCGCCGCCGCGCTGACCGAATGGGTGGCCCCCAGATGCCGCAGGAACCGCGCCTGCCGTTCCGGCGTCCAGCGCCCGGAACCGTGATGGGAAGGGTCCACGGCCTGCTGCTGCGAGGCGGCGGACGGCGATGCGATGGATGCCGTGTGCGTCATCCGGCAGGATAAGGCACAAAAGGGGGCATGTAGGAAAGTTGTTTCGCGTGCCGCCTGCCGGATCGGGCGGCGTACCAAAGTGTTTCCACCCGGTTCGATTAACCCGTTACTTAATTCTTGGCGGTACGAATCGGGCATGATCGAAGCACTCAACGCCTTGCTGGACCAGCCGGTCTTGCTGCTGATCGTCCTCGCTCTCGGGGCGGCCATCGGCATGGCGGTCGAAAAAGTCTGGAACGGGATCGAACGCGAAAAACGCCGGGCCTATTGGCGCGGCCGCAATGCGAACGGCGGCAAGGACGGCGTCCGCAAGGAGTCCAAGGCCGTCCCGCTCAAAGGCACGCCGGAACGCGCCACGCTGGATGCCAGCGAACAATTGCGCAAGGTGATGGAAGCGCAGTTCAAGCCCCGCGCCCTGCTCAACCGGCCGGAACGGCGCCTGCTCGGCGTGATCGACAAGGCGCTGGCCGAACACAGCCCCGGCTGGCGCGCCATGGGGCAAGTCTCGCTGGGCGAAGTGCTCTACAGCGCGGACAAGGACGCCTTCTGGGCGATCAACGCGAAGCGGGTCGACCTGCTGATCGTCGATAGCGAGTGCAAGCCGCTCCACGCGGTCGAATTCCAGGGCACCGGCCACCACGGCAGCCCGGAAACCGCCGCCCGCGACGCGGTGAAGAAGGAGGCGCTGCGGCGCGCCGGGATCGGCTATGTCGAAGTCGTCAGCGGCAACACGCCCGCCGAAGTGCGGGAAATGGTGCGCAAGCTGGTCGGCAACGCGCCGAGATCGCCGGACGGGTTCGGCAACAGACGCGCGGGCGGCAGGACAGCCTAGCCCGCCATTACTTTCCCTTCCCGTTCACGGGAGGGGCAGCGAGACTTGGGAGCGTCAGCGAGCTAGTCGCAGCGGGGTGGGCAATCGCCACGCGGGGACGGGGCCCACCCCCGCCCCTCCCGCAAGCGGGAGGGGAGACATCACTTCGCCAATTCGTGAAACACACGCTTGCGCCGCGCCATGACTTCGCACGCGGCCTTCATCTGCTCGTCGGAATCCGGCTCACAAACGTGCCAGCACCTCCTTGGGCAGGATGATCCCGGCGGAATTGCCGATCCTGGTAATCTTGAGCATCGCGTTCATACGGACGTTACAACGCAGGAGGGCGGGAGAGCAATCGCGGGGCGGAATCAGGCATGTCATCCCCAAACGCCGCCGACGGCCAGCATGGGGCCGCCCGCTTCCAGCGCGCTCTTGAGCTGTTGCTTGAACGCGCCCTAAAAGCGTTCGGCCACTTCGTCCGACCGGGCCACCACCGCCGCTTCGTCCAGCGGCGGCGGGGCCTTGGAACAGGCGGCGGCGAGGATGGCGACGGCAGGTAGTGCCAGCCGCGCCTTCACCGCGCCGCCCATGCTCAATCCTCTGCCGGGAGGTAGAGGTCGCCGCCGTCGCGGTATTTCTCCGCCATCTGCTCCATCCCCTTTTCAGCGTCCTCGGCGGCGATGAAGCCGGTGCTTTCCTGGTTCTGCTTGGCCGCGAAGTCGCGCACTTCCTGCGTGATCTTCATCGAACAGAACTTCGGCCCGCACATGGAGCAGAAGTGGGCCGTCTTGGCCCCTTCGGCGGGCAGGGTCTGGTCGTGGTACTGCTCGGCCGTGTCGGGATCGAGGCTGAGATTGAACTGGTCGCGCCAGCGGAATTCGAAGCGGGCGCGGCTGAGGGCGTCGTCGCGCACCTTGGCCGCCGGGTGGCCTTTCGCCAGGTCGGCCGCGTGGGCGGCGAGCTTGTAAGTCACGACGCCGACTTTCACGTCGTCCCGGTCGGGCAGGCCCAGGTGTTCCTTGGGCGTGACGTAGCAGAGCATCGCCGTGCCGTACCAGCCGATCTGCGCCGCGCCGATGCCGCTGGTGATATGGTCGTAACCGGGCGCGATGTCGGTGACGAGCGGGCCGAGGGTGTAGAACGGCGCTTCGCCGCACGCCTCGAGCTGCTTGTCCATGTTCTCCTTGATCTTGTGCATCGGCACGTGGCCGGGGCCTTCGATCATGACCTGCACGTCCTGTTCCCACGCGCGCTTGGTCAGTTCGCCCAGGGTGTAAAGCTCGGCGAACTGCGCCTCGTCATTGGCGTCGGCGATGGAGCCGGGGCGCAGCCCGTCGCCCAGCGAATAGGCGATGTCGTAGGCCTTCATGATCTCGGTGATCTCGTCGAAGTGTTCGTAGAGGAACGACTCCTTGTGGTGGGCCAGGCACCACTTGGCCATGATCGAACCGCCGCGGCTGACGATGCCGGTGACGCGCTTGGCCGTCAGCGGGATGTAGGGCAGGCGCACACCGGCGTGCATGGTGAAGTAGTCCACGCCCTGTTCGGCCTGTTCGACCAGAGTGTCGCGGAAGATCTCCCACGTCAGGTCCTCGGCAATGCCGCCGACCTTTTCCAGCGCCTGATAGATCGGCACGGTGCCGATCGGCACGGGGCTGTTGCGGATGATCCATTCGCGCGTGTCGTGGATGTTGCGCCCGGTGGACAGGTCCATCACCGTGTCGGCGCCCCAGCGGATCGACCAGACCATCTTGTCGACTTCGCTGGCCACGTCGCTGGCGACGGCGGAATTGCCGATATTGGCGTTGATCTTGACCAGGAAGTTGCGGCCGATCGCCATCGGTTCGCTTTCCGGGCGGTTGATGTTGCTGGGGATGATCGCCCGCCCGCGCGCCACCTCGTCGCGCACGAATTCGGGCGTCACATAATCGGGAATGGCCGCGCCCCAGTCATTGCCGTCGCGGACATATTCGGCCAGCCGCTCGCGCCCCAGATTCTCGCGCTCGGCGACATATTCCATCTCCGGCGTGATGATGCCCCGGCGCGCATAATGCATCTGGGTGACGTTGCCCCCCGCCTTCGCGCGCAGCGGGCGCTTCACGAC
>JAQVEQ010000277.1 GCA_028697875.1 Novosphingobium sp.
GGCAATAGCGGGGGCGCCCGCTTTTGGCCGTTCACCCAGGCATCGACAATGTCGGCCCACTCCTGGAGCATATTCACGATTAGCACTGTGGATGAAGGCCGCGATCAACCCCCTCTCACGCGAAGCGGGGGAGGGTCGGGGAGGGGGCCTCTCAGCCCTGAACGACCGGCGACATTGCGGATTGGTTTAGACCGGGGACATCCCTGAATTAGTGTCACGGTTCCATCGCGGAGCGCAGCCGAGCACGCGGCGGAGCGAAGCGGTGGAACGACGCGCGGTCGAGTACGCCGAGATCTCGGCCGCAGAAACGAACTTATATAGCCGCCATTTTCGGCGACGCCGACCAGCTCTCCCGTCAGCGCCTCGCCGACGAACACGGTCTCGCCGCGCCACTTGATCGCGCCCGCCGATCGGACCCGGCGCACCTCATGGTCCGCGCCATGCCAAGGCTCCCCGATCCTCGCGGCGGCAGGGCGCGATGCGGTAGCGCGGGCGGCTTTTGCCCGAGCGCCTCGTGCGGGCGCTCCTCGTTATAGAACGAGGTTTGAGAACGCCCACAAGACCACTTGCAGGGAGGTTCTATATCGACTTCATCCGTGGTTCGGGCGCGAGATCTTCATCCACGCTGCGATTGATAAGACGGATGGCGCCATATTCCAGTGTTCGGTCGACGGCTCGAATGTCAAGCGGTGGCTCGAGATCCCCGCATGGATGTTTGATCGCGCTGCATGCACGCCCGACGTCCGCTTTTCCTCCGTCCCCGTCGTTAGTCTGCAAGCGCTCAGCGCTTTGTCCGTGCTGCTCGACCAGGTGTTGAAGAATACGGCAGCATCATCGAATGCCCGGGTTTTCAGCGCATCCGGGGTCTCTCACGACCAGAATCAGGGAGAGACCCATGGTGCGGAAGACAACGGCGTCAGCGAGCGGGGATCGGCGCAAGCCGCGCCTGCCTGCACAGCAGATGGATTTATTCCCACGCGGGGCAGCGGCCGGCGCACCCAATTGGCCCGACCTGCCAAAGGATGCGCAACAAGCGCTGGTCGGCCTGATGACGCGGCTGATCCTGGAGCATGCGCGGACAACGACGATGGGAGCCGGCCATGAGCGCTGAGAAGATCGGCCCTCACCATCTGGATCGCAAGGCGATCCTCTATGTGCGCCAATCGTCGGCCCACCAAGTTCTGCACAACCGCGAGAGTGGCGCGTTGCAATACGCCATGCGGGATCGGCTGACGGCCCTGGGCTTCACCGAGATCGAAGTGATCGATGAAGACCTTGGCCGCTCGGCTGCCGGCAGCGTGCAGCGCGCCGGCTTCGAACGGATGGTCGCCGAGGTTTGTCTCGGCAAGGTCGGCGCCGTCTGCGCCCGCGAAGTCTCGCGCTTCGCCCGTAATAGCAGGGATTGGCAACAATTGATCGAGATGTGCCGCGTCGTCGATACCGTGCTCGTCGATCAGGAGACGATCTACGCGCCTCGGCACGGCAATGATCGTCTGCTGCTTGGGCTCAAAGGAAGCCTCAACGAATACGAGCTCGATCTTCTACGCCAGCGCTCGCTTTCCGCCCGTTACGCTAAGGCCCGGCGCGGCGAACTCGTCGTTGCGGCTCCGGTGGGCTTCGTGAAGGCCGGCGACCGATACGAGAAGGATCCGGATCGGCGCGTGCAAGCGGCAATCGCGCTGGTCTTCGACAAAATCGAGGAGCTCGGCAGCGCGCGACAGGCGCTGCTTTGGTTCCATGAGCAGGACCTTGAGCTTCCCGTGAAGCAAAGGGATGGCGAGACAACCTGGCGACGGCCCAATTACGCCACCCTCCACAGGATGGTCGAGAACCCGGCCTACGGAGGCGCCTATGCTTATGGTAGAACGGCCGTGGCGATGGGATACGGCGCCAAGGGCGCCGGTGCGCAAATCCGCCGCAAAGCACGCGCCGACTGGCTTGCGCTGAAGCCCGGCGCCCACGACGGCTATGTGAGCTGGGAGAGGTTCGAAACGATCCGCACCATGGTTTCCAGCAACATTCCAACGAGCCGGCATCACGGCGCGCCCAAACATGGCGACGCCTTGCTCGCCGGCCTGATCCGTTGTCGCCGTTGTGGGCGCAAACTGACGCTACGCTATAGCGGCATGCGGCATCATATTCCCCGTTACAATCGCTCGCGCGGCTGGATGGATAATGGCGAGCCGCGCTGCATCGCGTTCGGGGGCTTGCGCGTCGACGATGCAATCGAGGACGCGCTTCTTGGCGTTGTTGGTCCCGGCGCCATTGCCGCGTCGATCGCTGCAGCCGAGGAGGCTGCCGAGCGTGGGGATTAGGTGCGCGACGCTCTTGGCCGCGATCTCGAGGCGGCGCGCTATGCCGCCGACCGCGCTTTCCGGCAGTATGACGCCGCCGACCCTGCCAACCGGCTGGTCGCCGGCGAACTCGAGGCGCGCTGGAATCAGGTCCTTGTCCGCGTCGCCGACGTCGAAAGCAAGATCGTTGCGCATGAGGCGGCTTCTCCGACGCCGACGATCGACCCGACCGCGCTTGCCCTGCTGGGAACGAACCTCAAAACAGTCTGGTCAGCCCCGACGACGGACGCGCGGTTGAAGAAGCGCATCGTGCGCACGCTGATCCACGAGGTCGTGGCGGATATCGACGACGACGCTTCCGAGATCGTTATCGCCGTCCACTGGACAGGCGGCGTTCACAGCGAACTTCGCTTGCCCAAGCGCCGACGCGGACAGCGTAACAGCACGCCCGCTGACATCGTCGCCGCCGTACGCGAGCTGGTGCTGATCGCCAGCGACGATCTAATAGCCGGCCTTCTCAACCGCAATGGCCTCAAGACCGGCCACGGCAACCGTTGGACCCGCGAACGCGTCACCTCGCTGCGCTCGCACCATCGCATCCCAGTGTTCAAAGCCGCTGAGGATGGCATCGAGCCCTGGCTTAACCTCTCCGACGCCGCACGCCTATTGAAGGTCACGCCCAAGACCCTCCGACTGGCGGCGGAAGGCGGCGAGATCGAAGCCCGACGGCCTTTGCCAGATGGACCCTGGATATTCGCGCGCGCCGCGCTTGCTACTGACGCGGCCAGATCGATCGTCGAACGAGCGCGTCGCAACGCGAGATACCCCGCGGGACCAGGCCGCGGCCAGCAAAGCCTATTCCCTTCAATGACATAGAGAGATGGGTGTTCTGATGCGCGGTTGTAGAAGGCGAGATAACGGGCGATCG
>JAQVEQ010000278.1 GCA_028697875.1 Novosphingobium sp.
GATCATTCCTGCTGCTGCGCCGCAGCAACGATCTTCTCCGCTGCTTCTTCCAATTCCGCAAGGGTGGAATAGCGCCCGAACCCCACGCGGATCGAACTTTTTGCCTGCCGTTCGGTGAGTCCGAGCGCGCGCAGCACGTGGCTCGGCCTGCCGGAGCCGCTGGCGCAGGCCGACCCGGCCGAAAAGGCGACCTGCCGCACGTCGGCCATCAGCCGGGCTACGTCGAGCCCGTCGCGCCGGAGATTGAGATTGCCGTGCCAGCGCGTCTCGGCACTGCCGTTGAGCGTCCAGCCGGCGAAGAGTTCTCCCGCCTTTACCCACAGGCTTTCCACATGGGCGGCATCGGCTTCGCAGCCCTGCCGCGCCAGTTGTGCGGCCACGCCGAAACCCGCACAGAGCGCAGGGCTGAGCGTGCCGGAACGCAGGCCCCGTTCCTGCCCGCCGCCGGTGATGAGCGGCGCAAGTTCCACCCCGTCGCGGACCCACAGCGCGCCGATCCCCTTGGGGCCGTAGAGCTTGTGGGCCGAGATCGCGATCATGTCCGCGCCGGCGGGCGGCGGGATCTTGCCCGCCCCCTGCACCGCATCGCACAGGAACAGCGCGCCGGACGCCTTCGCATGGGCGGCGATCGCGTCGACCGGCTGGATCGTGCCGATCTCGTTGTTGACCTGCATCACCGCCACCAGCCGCGTGTCCGGCGGAAAGGCAGGCGCGGGACCGGCCAGGCCATCGGCATCGACAGGCAGGATCTCGACCGGGCACCCCAGGGCCTGCGCGGTGTCGAGCACGGCGGCGTGTTCGATCGCGGAAACGGCGAGCGGCCGTGCGTCCCCCGCCCGCGCAGTGCCGCGCAAGGCGAGGTTGAGCGCTTCGGTGGCGGAACCGGTGAAGATCACCTTTCCTCCTGGCGGGCAAAGCGCGGCCACCCGTTCGCGCGCCAGTTCCACTGCCGCCGCCGCCATACGCCCCAGGCGATGCGGGCTATGCGGATTGCCGAAGCCGGTGCCGCCCGGTCCGTCGAGCCAGCGCAGCATCTCCTCCCGCGCCTCGGGCGCCAGCGGGGTCGTTGCCTGGTAGTCGAGATAGATCATGCGGCCCGCGCCCGGGCCTCTTCGGCCATCGCGATCCACGCGGCGCAGAACGCAGCGACATCCTCGCGCCTGGTGTTCCAGCCGAAACTGACGCGGATCACGCGCCCGGCCAGATCCTCGTCCAGCCCCATCGCTTCCAGCACATGGCTGCGCTTGAGGCTGCCGGACGAACAGGCGCTGCCCTGCGACACCGCGAAACCGGCCATGTCGAAACGCATCAACTGCGTCGCCCCGGCAAGGCCGGGCATGGCCAGCGCCTCGATGTAAGGCGTCGGGTCTGCCAGCCGCTCCGCCAGCCGCACCCCGCCAAGGGCGGCCATGGCCGGGGCCAGCACGTCCGCGATGGGGGCGAGGACTTCCGGGTCGAGATAAGGCTCGCCGCAGGCTTCCAGCGCGGCGGCAAAGCCCAGGGCGCCGGGCAGGTTCTCCGTCCCCGGACGATAGCCCCGCTCCTGCCCGCCGGAGGGTTCGAGCATGGCGAAATCCTTCACCAGCAGCGCCCCGATGCCCGGCGGCCCGCCCAGTTTGTGGGCGGAAACGATCGCCATGTCGGCCTCGGGCGGCACCGGCCACTTGCCCGCGCTCTGCGCCGCATCGACCACCAGCAGCCCGTTCGCGCCGTGGACGATCTCCGCGATGGCGGGAATGTCCTGCCGCGCGCCCGTTTCCGAATTGACCGCCTGCACCGCAACGACCGGGTCCGCCTGCCCTTCCACCGCATCGGCCAGCAGACCGAGGTCGAGCGCGCCGTCGGGCTGGACCGGAAGCCGTTCCATATCGCCCCGCACCCGCAGCACGGCCTCGTGCTCCACCGCGCTCGCCAGCCGCACGCCGCCCTTGGCCCGCGCCAGCGCGATCGCGGCGCTTTCGCTCGCCCCGCCGGTCAGGATCGTTTCGCCCGTCCAGCCCAGCGCATGGCCGATCCGGGTGCGGGCATCCTCCAGCGCGGCGCGCGCGGCGCGCCCTTCGGCATGGGGGCTCGACGGATTGGCCCAGCGCGCCATGCCGTCCGCCACGGCGGCCTGCGCCTCGGGCCTGATCGGCGTGGTCGCGGCGTGATCGAGATAGATGCGCAAAAGGGTGCCCTTGCGTAGGAATTGCGAAAAACTGAACGCACACTATATAGCCGTCGAACTCCCGTGCGCCACCCGCGCGGCGAAACCGCATTCTCAGGGGTCACCCATGCCGTCAGTCATCTTTCCCGGTCCCGAAGGCCGTCTCGAAGGGCGTTTCCAGCCCTCCCCCCGTCCGCGCGCGCCGGTCGCCATGATCCTCCACCCGCATCCGCAAGGCGGCGGCACCATGAACGACCGCATCGTGCAGCGGCTCTACAAGACGTTCGTCGATCGCGGCTTTGCCACCCTGCGCTTCAATTTCCGCGGCGTGGGCCGCAGCCAGGGCAGCTTCGACAACGGCATCGGCGAACTGAGCGACGCGGCGGCCGCGCTCGACTGGGTCCAGTCGATCCACCCCGAAGCGCAGACCACCTGGGTTGCCGGGTTCAGCTTCGGCGCGCTGATCGGCATGCAGTTGCTGATGCGCCGCCCGGAAATCCGCGGCTTCATCTCGATCAATCCGCCGGCCAACATGTACGACTTCTCGTTCCTCGCGCCCTGCCCGGCCTCGGGCATCATCATCCAGGGTGCGGGCGACACGGTGGTGCAACCGGCCGCCGTGCAGAAGCTGGTCGACAAGCTGCGCACGCAAAAGCACATCACGATCCATCACGACGAGATCCCGCGGGCCAACCACTTCTTCGAGCACGAAATGGACGACCTGATGCTGTCGGTCGACAATTACCTCGACTTCCGCCTCTCGCCGGATTGCCCGATCAAGTAAGCGCGGGGGGCCGCGCGCCCTTCCTTTCCCTGCGATGAACCCGCCTGTCAGGTGATATTCACCCGGCGGGGCGGATGATCGCGCCTCAACCAACGGAAAGGCCGCCCTTTTTCTTTCGTCCCGACAGACACGGATCTGGCAGATCGGGGGCGGCGGGAAGGAGAGGCACATTGGCTTACGCACAGGCGCAATCCCCCAACCAGAAACTCGTCACTCTCGGTGCGGTTGCCGCGCTGCATCTCGCGGCCGGCTATGCGCTGGTGACCGGCCTCGCGGCAGCCGG
>JAQVEQ010000279.1 GCA_028697875.1 Novosphingobium sp.
CCCTGGTCCAGCCGCCGACGCTGGCGGCCACGAAGGCCTTGAACAGCGTGTTGAGCGTGACCGAAATGCTTAACACCAGCGCTGCGGTGGTATGGGGTAGCGTGCCGGGGGGCAGGTTGCCCATGGTGATGATCGTCGAATCGGCATCGACCGTGCCCGAGATGGCCAAGACCAGCGCCAGTTCGCTTTCGCCGAACTTCTCGAGCACCCAGCGCGCGGCGACAGTGAGTGCCATGACGAGGGCGGTGAGCATGAAGGCCGGCCCGAGGTCGAAAGGGTTGCGCATCGGCATTTCGTCTTGCGGTTCGGCGGAAGGTTCCTGCCGGACCTGGCGCAAATACCAGACGGTTATGCCCAGGCTGACGAGAATGCCGGGCAATGTCAGCTCAAACAGCGAGACGAGCGCGAAGGGGGCCAGCGCCGCGGTGAGCGCGACAATGCGCAGATACATGACGACGGAAGCGGCCGAGATGCCGGCGGCCAGGATGGGGATGCTCTCCGTCCCTTGCTTCATCCGCGTCGCCAGCGAGGCGGTGACGGCGGTGGATGACACCAGTGAGCCGGCGGCGGCTGTTGCGATGACGGCGCGCGTGGGGCCCAGCATGCGGGCGGCGAAGTAACCGGCGAAGGAAAAGCCCGAGACAAGCACCACGATCGTCCACAGCTTGCGCGGGTTCCATGCCTCGTAGGGGCCATAGGGGTGGTCGGGCAGCAGCGGCAGGATGACGAGCGCGATCAGCGCGAAACGCGCAATCGAGAGCATTTCCTTTTCGCTGAGGTGGCGCACCCAGCGGTGAAGCTGTGTGCGCATAGCCAGCAGCAGCACCATGATCACGGCCACGGCCGTGCCGGTCAGCCGCTCACCGCTACCGACCAGGAAGCCGCTGGCGAGCGTCAGCAGGGCAACGACGCCCGACGTGCCGTCGATGTGCCCGTTCATGCGCGAGCTGCGCTCGTAGCCGAGCAGAACGAGTACCATGACGGCGACGAGCAGAGCCGTCGCCGGGCCGCGCGCGTGATCGTGGAGGACCCCGGCGATGCCGCCCGCGAGGCCCATCAGGGCAAAAGTGCGAATGCCGGCGAAGCGCGACCCGGATGCCCGCTCGCGCAGTACCCAGCCGCGCTGCAAACCCACCAGAAGCCCGAGCGCCAGGGCCATGGCGATGTTGATCAGGTGGGCGTAACCGGCAAGCGCTGTCATCGGGGCCTTCGAAATGGCTGTCTTTGCGCTCTTCGGCTAAGGTCGGGCACACTGCAAGGGCCGAAAGCAGTTCGAAGGGTGCCGGAGCGGTGTGCGCGATCGGACTTTTCCGGCGCGCGGTGATATGCTCCATCCCCTCCATGGTATTGTCTTCCTCTCCTGCCGGCAGCTCGCGCCGATGACAGACCGGGGCGGGGTTCCCCCAGAGATCGCCGCGTGGTTCGATGCGCGCGAATGGCGGGTGCGGCGCCATCAGGCGCAGATGCTGTCGGCTGCCGATGCGGGGTGCCATGCCTTGCTGGTGGCGGATACCGGCGCGGGCAAGACGCTGGCGGGGTTCCTGCCCACGTTGGCCGCGTTCTGCCCCTCGCGGCTGGACGGGAACGCGCCGCCAGAAGGGCTGCACACACTCTACGTCTCGCCGCTGAAAGCACTGGCGCACGACGTGCAGCGCAACCTGATTGCTCCTATCGAGGACATCGGATTGCCGATTCGGGTCGAGACGCGCAGCGGCGATACGCCCTCCGAGCGCAAGGCCCGCCAGCGCGCGCGACCGCCGCATGTGCTGCTCACCACGCCCGAATCGCTCTCGCTGCTGCTCAGCTATCCCGAAGCGCCCGCGTTGTTCGCCGGTCTGCAGCGCGTGGTGATCGACGAGGTCCATGCCTTTGCCACCGGCAAGCGCGGCGATCTGCTGGCGCTGTCGCTGGCGCGCCTGCAGGCGCTCAGCCCGAACCTGCAGCGCGCGGCGCTCTCGGCAACGCTGGCTGATCCCGATGCCTATCGCGGCTGGCTCGCGCCCTGGGGGGAGATCGATACCGTCGAACTGGTCGAAGGCGAGCCCGGTGCCGATCCGCAGGTCGAGATCCTGCTGCCTGTCGAGGAGCGCATTCCCTGGAGCGGCCATGCGGCGACATGGGCGATCCCGCAGCTGATCGAACAGATCCGGGCGCACCGCACGACGCTGGTCTTCACCAACACGCGCTTTCTGGCCGAATATATCTTTCAGGAGCTGTGGGACGCCAACGAAGACAATCTGCCGATCGGGATCCACCACGGCTCGCTTTCGAAAGAGGCGCGTCGCAAGGTGGAAGGCGCCATGGCGCGTGGGGAGCTGCGCGCGCTGGTCTGCACTGCCAGTCTCGATCTGGGCATCGACTGGGGCGATATCGACCTTGTCGTGCAGATGGGCGCGCCCAAGGGCTCCTCGCGGCTGCTGCAGCGGATCGGGCGCGCCAACCACCGGCTCGACCAGCCCAGCGAGGCGCTGCTGGTGCCGGGCAACCGCCTCGAATTCCTCGAGGCCTTCGCGGCGCAGCAGGCGGTGCGCGAGGGCCAGCGCGACGGTGAGGCATTCCGCCGCGGCGGGCTCGACGTTCTGGCGCAGCATGTCATGGCGGTGGCCTGCGCGGGCCCGTTCCGCGAAAAGGCGCTGCTTTCCGAGATCCGGTCCTCGCTGGCCTATGCCTGGGTGGACGAGACGGCCTTTGCGCGCGTGCTCGATTTCGTTGCCACGGGTGGGTACGCGCTGCGCGCCTATGACCGGTTCCGCCGCATCGTGCGCGAAAAGGACGGCACCTGGCGGCTCACCCATCCCGAACATGCCGCCCGGCATCGCATGAATGCCGGGATCATCGTCGATGCCGAAATGCTGAACGTGCGTTTCCGCAACGGCCGTTCGCTGGGCAAGGTGGAGGAGGGCTTCGGGGCCAGCCTCAAGCCGGGTGATACCTTTCGCTTTGCAGGCATGGATCTGGAGGTCGAATCGCTCAAGGATCTCGATCTGGTGGTCCGTGCCGCCCGGCGCTCGGCGACGATCCCCAGCTACATGGGACAGCGCATGCCGATCTCGACGCACCTTGCCGACCGTGTGCGGGCCATGCTTTCGGACCGGGCGGGCTGGGCGCGCTTTCCCGACGACGTGCGCGAATGGCTGGAAGTGCAGGACTGGCGATCGCACCTGCCCGCGCCCGGACGGCTGCTGGTGGAAAGCTTCCC
>JAQVEQ010000280.1 GCA_028697875.1 Novosphingobium sp.
GGTTGCGGCCTTCGCGTGCCGGGCTGTCCTTTACCTTGAATTTGCCGAAGCCGTTCAGCGAGATTTCCTCGCCCTTCGCTGCCGCGTCCGCGATGGCGGTGAAGACGCCATCGACATATTTGCGCGCGTCGGACTTGGTAATGCCGTTCGAGGCGGCAAGAGCATCGGCCAGGTCGTTGTTGTTCACGAATATCACTCCACTTTCCAAAACTGTCCCTCCCGCACCGAATCGCATCGTCGCAGACGGTCCGGCACCCTAAGCAGCGGTCGCTTCGCGGTCATCTTCCATTACGCATCATGCCGGTCAGCAGCCAGGCTCCCCTCGTTGCGGCCGCAGGAGTTTCACCTCAGTCAATGTGAGTTTCCAGCCGAACGACGAGGCGGCAGCAATGAACCTTGAACCCGTCCAGCAAGCGGAGACCATCCCCGCTCGGATGAGGCGCTGATCCCTGTGGCCGAAATCCGGCCTCCTTCAATCAACCCGTACAGGGTCCGCTACGCGTGCGCGTGCGGCCGCTTGGGCAAGCCGGCGCGGTGATTGCGGCCAGCCCCCGGCCGCCGGGGCACCTGTCGAGCGGGGATGGTCTCCGCTTGCCGGACAGGAGTTCGCGTGATGCCGCTTTCCACCGCCCAGTCGCTCGCCTGGAACCTCGCGAAGACCCTGATGACGGTCATCGTCCTTATCAAGACCGACGACGGCTACGCCGTGATGCCCTGGAACGAATTCGACGGTAATCCGGCTCAGGTGGTGCATGAATATGACCCGTTTCCATCCTGATCGGTGGATCACTCGCTTCTTGGTCGAGACAGATTTCCGTTTCGGCCAGCGCTTCCCCGCGCTATTGTGAATACGCAACATAGCGCTGTGGAGGTGGTGGCGAGCGCGTCCGACGATCATTCGTTTCGAAAGGACGCTCTTCATGACTATTTTTCTCGTCCTCGGTCTATTCGTGGGCCTTTACCTCCTCTGGCTGCTCTTCCGTCTCGCCGTTCATGCACTGCCGGTCGCCACCGGTATCGGCCTCGCATTCTGGATGCGGGATCACGACTATGGCTATCTCGCAGCCATCCTCGGCGGTTTCACGGCAGGCATCGCCGTGCTGGTCATCGGCCAGTTTCTGTTCACGGTCATCCGCTCGCCGATCGTCAGGCTGGCCATCGCGCTGCTGTTCACCATCCCTGCGGGTGTTGCCGGCTATCATGCCGTCCGGGGCGTGATCGGGCTCGCGATCGAGCCTGGCACGATGCTCTCGACGCTGAGCTGGATCGGTGCCGTCACCATCGCTGTCACCGCATGGGTCCGGCTCGCCAGCTTCGAGATTTCCGAACCGGCGAAGATCGCCGCAGTGCCTCCCACCATGACGGCGCGGTAACGATCCGGATATCCGCTGCCCGACCGAAGCCGCGACCCTTCCCGGCATGGCCCTCTCGATGCGGTGTCGGCTCCCGACCAACTCATATCACTCCGGTCGGCATGGAGACGTTGATGGAAAAGTAGCAGATCGTCGGCATGCGCTGACGGATCGGTCGCTTGCATGTCGCTTTTCCGGCACTTGGAACCGACCCTATCAACAGCGGCTCGATGGCTGAGCATCCGATCTGGCGGTCGCGCGACATTGGCAGTGCCAGGCCCAATACCGAAGTGGTGCTCGGGCTCCGTTCACCCGAAACCCTAATGCCGGGTCATGACGGTGCCCCAATCACCTCGCCGCTGCCCGGCGCGGCCTCGTGTCGATGCGTTCGTTGCCGTCAGGGCGCTGGCGCTCGCCCGTCTTGCCGCAACGGCTTGGGCCGGACTTTCTTCCCCCGGCGTGCCGCCGTTCCTCGCGGACCAAGAAAGTCCGGCCCGAGCCGTCCTCCGCTTCGCTGCGGGCCTTCGGCTGCGGCGCCGTTCGCCTGCCGGCTCGTCCAACGCATCGAGGCCGCGATCGGCGCGGAATCGAAGTGAAAGGAACATACGTCATGGCAAAGATCGGCAGCTTCAAGAAGGTTTCGGGCGAACTCCGGGGCCAGATCGTCACCCTCTCGGTTCAGGCCAAATCGGTCCGCATCGTCGCCGACGGACAGGCAAACGGCAATGCGCCCAGCCACCGGGTCTATGTCGGCGATACGGAGGTCGGTGCGGCCTGGAGCAAGCGGACCAGCGATGATCGCCCCTATCTCTCGGTCAAGCTCGACGATCCCAGCTTCGTCGCTCCCATCTTCGCGCAACTCTTTGCGGGCGAGGATGGCGAATATGACCTGGTCTGGAACCGGCCCGCCCGCCGCGAGCGCGACTGACGCTCGGAATGGTCCGCCGGCTCTCTACAAGCCGGCGGACATCCCCATTAATGGGGACGGGCTTCCCCAGTTGTTGGAATGGCCCGCAAAACCGTCAAAAGACAGCCTGCACTCCTTCTTTCGGAGGAGCGCGTATGTCCGGCAAACAAGCAAGCGACGGCGATCGACGCCTTCTCGACAAGCCGGGCTTTGCACAGGAGTTTCTGCGGCGCAATCCCCGCTATCGGTCCGATTATCGAAACGTCATGCGCGTGAAGCGGGGCTCTACCGAGGAGCAGGAGGTGATGGCCCGGCGCTGGGGCCTCGCCTTTCCCTTGCGCGCCTGGTTCGTTCGCTGCTGACGAACCCGCGCTCTGGCTGGCGTCGCTCGCGCCCACGACGGTCATTCTCGACACGGCGCCCCCGGGCTATGCCGAAGCCGCGCCGTTCGACCTTGATGCCTGGCCGATCATCCTTGCCGGCCGTACACTCTCGACCGGCCGTCATGTCGTGCTCGGCGACATCGACGGGCCGCATCGCCTGTGGGTCCGCGATCCGCTCAAAGGCAGCGCGCTTGCCTATGTGATCGTGCGCGACGATGCGGTCGATCTGCGTCACGCGGCAGCGCGCCGGCTCGATCGGCGCCTGGCGGGCGCCCCGCCCATGCGCCTGCCGCCCGGCTTCGCGCCGACCTCGTTCCAGCGGCGGCGCCTTTGCATGCTGCTCGATATTCTCGACGCGGCTCTCGACCGTGAGCGAACAGGCATCACGACCCACGAGATTGCCCGGCGTCATGTCTATCCTGCCATGACCATCGGCCGCGGCAATGAATGGAAGTCCTCCGCCGAGCGCCGCCGCACCCAGCGCCTGATCGACGAGGCGCTCGCTCTCATGGACGGGGGATACCGCGCCTTGCTGCGAGGCTGATCCCGCCGGTG
>JAQVEQ010000281.1 GCA_028697875.1 Novosphingobium sp.
CGACGACCAGCGGCGGAGCGAACAGCGCCCGGTCGGCGCAACGCGCCAGCGTCTCCCCGAACAAGGTGCCACCGCCGTCCAGCAAGGGCAGGAACGGTTTGGGACGGGACAGGCGGCTGCGCGGCCACAGCCGCGTTCCCCCGCCGCCGCACAGCACCACTGGCGTAATCGTAATCATGACCGGCGCATATCTCCTGCAATCGCGGCCGCCTAGCAAGGACGGGCTAACAAGGTGTTTCCGCGCGACCGCGCGTTCCTAGTAGTACCAGCGCTGGCGCCAGGCATATTTGCCCGCCACCGGATTGCCCAGTGCGTCGACGGCCGGGCGGAAGCGGAACCGTTCCGTGGCGAGGCGGCAAGTGATCGCATCGGCTTCGGCATCGGGGCTGGGCCGGGTGACGCGGCAATCGGCGACCCGCCCGTCCGGGCCGACCGTCAGCAGTACCGTCACCGATTGGCCGATCCGCAGATCGCGCGTCGCCTTGGGATAGTCCTTCGCGGAATTGATGTCGCCGGCGATCTTGACCACGCCTTTCACTGCCATTCCGCCCTGGCCGCTACCGCCGCGCCCGCTGCCCGTGCCGCTGCCGGTTCCCCCCGCCCCCGCCCCTTCGCCCGCATCGCGCGCGCCCGAAGCATTTTCCGCGCCCGTGGAGGCGGCGGGCGGGACGGGCGCCGTCCTGACCGGGATTTTCGGCTTCGGGGCGGAAACCTCTTTCGGCTTGGCCTTGCGCCCTTCGTCCCCCGCCGCGCCTTCCTCCGGCGCGGGGCTCGGCTCAGGGGCCGGTTCGGCGGGTGGCGGCTCGGGCGTGGTGACCGTGACCGTCAGGACGGACAGCGCCTTGTCGACCGCAGTGGTTGTGAGGGCGGGCGCGAAAGCGCGCATCAGCCCATAGATCGCCGCCAGATGGAACAGCACGATCGCAAGGGCGAAGGAGATCCGCACCCTGCGCGGCGGCTTGAGGTCGAGATCGGCAGCCATGGCCCGGCCAATCTCGTACAGCGCAAGGCCGGGCGCAAGCGCCTCTGCGAAAGGGCGGTTATCCTACCGCCGGCCCCTCCACCCGATCGGGCGGGTTTCCGTCCAGTCGAGCAGCAGCTTGCGCCGGGCAATGCGCCATTGGCCATCCTCGCCACGCCGCAGGCTGTCCTGGTAACGGATCGCCCAGACGTAAGCCGTGTGGGAATGCCCCTCGCCCGCCGGCGGCTGGATGTGGCTGGCCGTGCAATAGGTCTCGCCCTCCGCCTCGTTGTCCGAAGTCAGGGCGAGCGTCTGGTTATGCACCTGATGCTGCGTCATCAGGTACATGTCGCGCAGCATGGCCGGGCACGCGCGCACAGCCTCCCGCCCTTCGATGAGATGGCCGAGGGAATCGATCACCCCCTCCGCCGTCATCACCCGGTCGAGCAGGTCCGGTTCGTTGGCGTCCATCGCCCGCGCGTAGAGGCAGGCGAGCCGGTGATAGGCCCGCTCCGCCTCTTCCTGCGTGGCGCTGGCCGTCACTCGGCGGCTTCCATTTCCGCTTCGCTGTAATCGAAGACATAGTCGCCTTCGACCGGTCCGCGCATCTCGTTCCACATGTCGACCAGACGGAACGGCCAGGGACCGACCGGGCGGCCCTTGCTGTTCTGGTAGTAGGACTTGGACTTCGGGTGGGTCCAGATCATCTGCTTCATCTGTTCGTCGATCCGGCGGTTATGCCGCTCGAACGCCGCCTGCGACGGCTCCATCGTCTTCGCCCCGCGCGCGATCATCGCATCGAGGCATTCGATCATGTAATGGACCTGCGCCTCGCTGACGATGTTGAGTCCGCCCGCGTGGTTCGGCCCGGCATTGGGGCCGACCGAAAGGAAGTAGTTGGGATAGCCGGGGATCGTCGTGCCCATGTAGGCGCGCTCTTCCTCGTCCGCCCAATCGACGTCGAGATCGTGCCCGTCGCGGCCGACGATCTTCAGCCCCTTGGCCAGCTTCGCATGGTCGAAACCGGTGGCGCAGATGATGACGTCGAATTCGTATTCGGTGCCGTCTTCCATCGTGACGCCGGTCGGCGTGATGCACTTGATATTGCCGACCTCCAGCGTGGCGTTCGGTTGCACCAGCGCGTCGAACCAGCCCGCATCCATCACGATCCGCTTGGAGAAGATCGGGAAGTCCGGCGTCAGCTTTTCGAGCAGGTCGGGCCGTCCGGCCAGCTTGCGTTCCATGTGGCCCATGGCGAACTGGCGCAGCCGTTCATTGACTTCGGAAACGGACGGCGAATCCTCCGGCCAGTCCAGGTCCCTCAGCACGTTGGGATAGAGCCCGTCCGCCGAGAACCAGAACACGCGGAAGCGGAACCATTCCTTGTAGTGCGGAATGTGGCGCATGGCCCATTTCACGTCCTCGGTCACCACGCGCAGGCTTTCCGGGTTGTCGATGACCCAGTGCTTGGAGCGCTGGAATACGACCAGCTCGGCCACTTCCTTGGCGATCGTGGCGACGATCTGGGCGGAACTGGCGCCGGTGCCGATCACGGCGACCTTCTTGCCCTTGAGGTCGATACTTTCGTCGTAGCCCGCCGAGTGAGTGATCCGGCCCTTGAACGTGTCGATCCCCGGGATGTCCGGCATATGCCAGCGGTCGGCCGGGCCGAAGGCGTTGAAGATCGCGTTGGCCTGGATCACGTCGGCCTGGCCGGTGTGCACATCCTCGACCGTGACGTTCCACACCGAAGCCTTCTGGTCGAAGCGCAGCTCCGTCACCTTGGTTTCGAAGCGGATGTTGCGGCGCAGGCCGTACTTGTCGGCGATGCCCTGGTAATATTCGCGCATGTCCGCGCCATGCGGGCGGTACATGTGCCATTCCGGGCTAATCTCGAACGAGTAGGAGTAGAAGTGGCTCGGCGTGTCGACGCCGACGCCGGGATAGCGGTTCTTCCACCAGCAGCCGCCGACGTCCTCGTTCTTCTCGATCAGGACCCAGTCGTACCCGGCGCGCTCCAGTTCGATCGCCGCCAGCAGGCCGGTGAGGCCGCCGCCGATGATCAGCACCTTGAAGCCCGCGGGCACCGGGGCACGGCCGGGCACCTTCGTACGGTCGGGCGTGCGTTCGAACCCGCCCTGTTCGATCATCATCGGAACGAATTCGTCGGCCACTTCCTCGCCCACGCCGATGCTCATCATTTTCTGCATCAGCGCGCGCGGCGGGCTGCCTTCC
>JAQVEQ010000282.1 GCA_028697875.1 Novosphingobium sp.
CTTGGGCCGGTGCTGCATGCCTTGCCGCACGAAATGCTGATTATCGGCGGCGCCGCGGTCGGCGCGCTGGTCGCCGGCAATTCGCTGCATGAACTCAAGGCGATTGGCGCCGGGCTGGCCAAAGTCTTCAAGGGGCCGAAACATACCAAGCAGGACCATGTCGACGCGATCCTGCTGACCACCCGGCTGATGCGCATCCTGCGCAGCGAAGGCCCGGTCGCGCTGGAAGCCCATGTGCAAGACCCCCAGAATTCCGCCGTGTTCGCCGAATTTCCCCGCCTGCTGGGCAACAAGCCGCTGATCTCGCTGATCGCCGACACGCTGATGCTGATCCTGGTGTCTTCCGGCACGCTGGAAACGCACGCGGTGGAAGAAGTGATGGACAATGCGATGAAGACGCATTTCCACGAAATGCACGAACCGCAGCATGCACTGCAGGGGCTGGCCGACGCTCTGCCCGCCCTCGGTATCGTCGCCGCCGTGCTGGGCGTGGTCAAGACGATGGGCTCGATCGACAAGCCGCCGGCCATTCTCGGCGGGATGATCGGCTCCGCGCTGGTCGGCACGTTTCTCGGCGTGCTGCTGGCCTACGGGATCGTCGGGCCGCTCGCCGGGCGCCTCAAGCAGGTCGTCGAACAGGACGAACAGGTCTTCCACGCGGTCAAGCAGGTCGTCATTTCTTCGTTGCACGGCTGGCCGCAGCCACTGGTGGTCGAATCCGCGCGTTCGGGCCTCGGCCATGCGTTCCGGCCGGGCCTGACCGAACTGCTCGACAGCCTGAGGGGACGCTGACATGGCTGCCGCGAAGCGCGGGCGCAACGATCTGCCGCCGCCCGTCATCGTCAAGAAGGTCGTCCTGGCCGAAGGGGGCGGGCATCACGGCGGCGCATGGAAAGTCGCCTATGCCGACTTCGTGACCGCGATGATGGCCTTCTTCCTCCTCCTGTGGCTGCTCGGCGCGACCGAGGAGAACCAGCGCAAGGGGCTCGCGGACTATTTCACGCCCACTTTGGTCAAGCTGCGCGAGGAAAGCGCGGGGTCCGACGGTATGCTGGGCGGCGATTCCATCGTCTCGGCCGACAATTACCCGCACCGCGCAGGCCAGACCGGCACCCTGTCGCTCACAATCCCGCGCGATGCGACGGGTGGCGTCAAGGAAGGCGCCACGCGGCAGAAGACCATCGAAGCCATGCGCAAGCGGCTGGAGGAAAAACTGTCCGCGACCGAAAGGCTGCAGCGGCTGACGCGCCAGATCCGCCTGGTCGATACGACCGAAGGCATCCGCATCGACCTGGTCGACGATGCCGACTTCTCGATGTTCCAGCTGGGTACGACCGTGCTGACGCAGGAAGCTTCGCAATTGCTGGATGCGATCGGCACGACTGTCGCGCCGCAAAACGGCGGGCTGACAATCCGCGGGCACACCGATGCCTTGCCCTGGAAGAAGGGAGGGGTAGGCAACAACTGGTCGCTGTCCGCCGGGCGGGCCGAGGCGACACGGCAGGCGCTGATCCGCCAGGGCGTGGACCCGGAGCGTTTCCGCCGCATTGAAGGCGTCGCGGATCGCGAATTGCTGGTGAAGGATCATCCCGAGGATCCGCGCAATCGCCGGATTTCGATCTTGATGATGAACTGAAGGCTTGGCCAGTCATGGGTGGTTTGCGGGCTTAAGTATTTTCTAACCATGATCGGGTAGAAATGCTTAACCATGGCATCCTGTTTGCGGCGGTGCTTCCGCCTTGGGGGGAAATGGAATGACGAATGCAGTCGAAACACTGGAAACCCGGTCCGCCCGGCCCGAAAGGCGCAGCGGGGCCCGCCACTGCGCCCTGATGCGGACCGCCAAGCTGCTGTCCCTGAGCGGCGAATACTTGTGTATCGTCCACGACGTTTCGGCGAGCGGGACGAAGCTGCGGCTGTTTCACGAGTTCCCGGCCGACACGCACATGTTCCTGGAACTGTCGAACGGCGCCCAATACGCGGTGGAGCGGCGCTGGGCCGATGGCGGCTACGCCGGTTTCCAGTTTGCCGCCGAAGTCGATGTCGACGAATTCATCCGCGAACCGAACCCTCATGGACGACGGCCCATCCGGTTGCGTTTCAACCGTCCGGCCACTGTCCGGGCAGGCGGCGATGCCGGACATGCGATGCTGGTCGACCTTTCGCACGAGGGGGCCTGTATCGAAACCGGCAGGCAGTTCGCGGTCGGACAACTGGTCCGGCTGGACATCGAAGGCATCCCCTCGCGTCTGGGCCACGTCTGCTGGCGCCGGGATTTCGCCCATGGCGTGGTCTTCCAGGACGCTTTCACCCTGCGCGATCTCGCGCTCCATGCCCACGCGGCCCAGCCCTATTTGCCGGAAGCGCCGCATGTGGCCCGCCCGGACGCGGCGGGGAAACAGGCCCTCTGCGCCTGAGCGCGCGCCGTCGCACAGCTGGAGTTTTGCATGCTTCACGCCGGGCAAGGCGCCCTGGCGGTGCTGCCTGCCGCCGGGTTCCGCCATGCCGACCCCCTGCCATCCCTGCGTGGCAGGGCTTGACAGGAGGGCTTCTCTTCTCGATTAGACGTTATTGAGAATCGATATCAATAATCAGGAAGAGAGATGAAACATCCAAAGGGCCTTATGCCCACGCTCAGGCGAGGCAGGCGGCTGGCATTTATGACCGGGCGTGCCCCGCTATGCGCCATGCGGAGTGCGCGGCCGGCCTGTGCGAGTATTGCCCTGGCATTCGCGGCCCGCGCGGGCTCTGTCCATGCGCAGGGCGGCCACGGGTTTCTCTAGCTTCCGATCCGTTCACTTGCCCGGGCCGTAACCTGCGGTGGCCCGGGCGGACTGGACTGCGCCCCATCCTCTCCAGACTGGGTGATAGTCCATGGCACTGCCCCGGCCCCCGCCTTTTTCGAAAGGGATGGGGCCGGGGATTTTTTTGGCGGAGTGCCAGTTCCTAGCGGGTAGCGCGCGCCGCATAACGGAAATCGAAGGCAATGTTGCGCAATGTCCCGGGGAAGGGGGCGCCTGCCTTGTAGTCGTCCGATACGGCCGAGCCATCGTCGGTCCCGACGTCGAAGCCTTCGCCCGGCGTGCGCGGCAGGGCGAAGCGGGTCTTGCCGCTTGCCACGACTTTGCCATCGGCCCGGATCGTCACTGCAATGTCGACCGGTGCGACTGTGG
>JAQVEQ010000283.1 GCA_028697875.1 Novosphingobium sp.
ATTGCCACCAGCACCAGGCTGATCGGGGCCGTCAGGGCCAGGCCGCTTTCGCCGCCCGCTGCCAGGCTGCCCGCGCCGAAGATCAGGACCGGCACGGCCAGCGGGACCAGCAGCAGCCCGGCAAGCGCCGCGCCGGAGCGCAGGCTGGCCGTCAGCGCGGCGATCAGCAGGCCGATGGCGGCAAGGCCGGGGGTGCCTGCCAGCAGGCCCAGTTCGACCGTGCGCAGCGCCGGGCCGTCGAGCCCGAGCAGGGCGGCGGCGGGCAGGGCGGCCAGCATCAGCGGCGGGCCGAAGCTCAGCCAATGGGCGACGAGCCGCACCGCGATCACCGCTTCCTCGGCAATGCCGCGCAGGGCCCATTGGTCGAAGAACCCGCGTTCGAGATCGGGCGCGACCAGCCGGTCGAGCGGGAGGATCGCCGCCAGCAGCGCCGCGACCCACACCACCCCGCCGCCGGTCCGCGCCAGCAGCGGCGCATCGGGGCCGACCGCGAAAGGATAGAGCATCGCGACCGCGAGGAAGAACAGCAGCGGCAAGAGGCTGCCCCCGCGCCGCCCGCCGGGCAGGAGCAGGGCGACGTCGCGCGCGAAGATATGGAACAGGGTGCGGATCATGCCGCGTGCCTTTCCAGTTCGAACCTGACCAGTTCGGCCACTGCAAACGGCTGGTGCGAGGCGATCACCGCGATCCCGCCCTGGGCGCAATGGTCCGCCACCAGCGCCTCGACCGTTGCCACCGCATGGACGTCGAGCCCGTTCAGGGGTTCGTCGAGCAGCCACACGGGCGCCCGCTGCCCGATCATGCGGGCGAGCGCGGCGCGCTTCTTCTGGCCGGTGGACAGGTAGCGCACCGGCACGTCGAGCAGGGTGGTGAGGCCGAGCCGGTCGAGCGGGGCCTCGCCGCCGTCGAGCGCGTGCCAGAAGGCCAGCGCCTTGCCCAGCGGCAGGTGCGGGTCGAGCGCGGGCCGTTCGTCCAGCAAGGCCATGCCGCCGGCCACCGCGGCCGACCCGGCATAGGGGCGCAGCAGCCCGGCAAGGATGCGGATCAGGCTGGACTTGCCGATCCCGTTCGGCCCGGCGAGGTGCAGCGCCTCGCCCGGGTCGAGCGCGAAGTTCACGCCCGCGAACAGCACCCGGTCGCCCCGGCGGCAGGCAAGGTCCGTCACGGACACGGCAGGCTGGGGCGCAGAGGCTTGCATCACGCTGCCGGATAGGGGAAAGCCCAGCGCCTGCCAAGGAGAGCACGATGCCGGTTACGCAATTGACGGATCAGGAACGCGAAGAAGCGCTTGCCGCGCTGCCCGAATGGAGCCTGCGCGCCGATGGCCTCGCGATCGAGCGCACGTTCCTGTTCAAGGATTTCAGCGAGGCGTTCGGCTTCATGGCCCGCGCCGCGCTGCTGGCCGAAGTGCAGGATCACCATCCCGAATGGTTCAACGTCTACAACCGGGTGGCCGTGACGCTGACCACGCACGACGCGGGCGGCCTGTCCCGGCGCGACGTGAAAATGGCCACGGCGATGGACGCGCTGCTGTAACGGGCGCCGTCATTGCGGGACGGCGATAACGGGTTGCGACGGATTTAGCCGATCCCGCCCTAGAGCGCCGGGTTGTCGTAACAATGCCAGGTGAAGATCGCGACCGCGCCCCGGTGCGGACGCCAGGCCTCGCCCAGTGCGCGGGTGGCCTTTTCGTCCGGGCGTTGGTCCAGCCCGAGAATCCGGTGCAGTCCGGCCTGCACGCCGAGGTCGCCCGCCGGCCACACGTCCGCGCGTCCTTCGGCGAACAGCAGGTAGATTTCCGCCGACCAGCGCCCGATCCCCTTGATCCGGGTGAGTTCGGCAATCGCCGCCTCGTCGTCCGCGGGAAGGGCGTCGAGGTCGAGCGCGCCGCCCGCCACGAGTTCGCACAGGGAGCGGGCATAGCCCTGTTTCTGGCGCGAGAGGCCGCAGGCGCGCAAGGTGTCGAAACCGGCGGCGAGCAGGGCGTCCGGCGGCAGCTCCGGGCCCAGGCATTCCTCCAGCTTGCGCCACACGGACGAGGCCGCCGCGACGCTCACCTGCTGGCCCACGATCGTGCGCAGGAGCGTGCGGTAACCGGTCGCGCGGATGCGCGGTTCGGGGTAGCCCGCCTTGGCCAATGCGGCGGCAATCGCCGGTTCGCGTTCGGCCGCGCGGTCGATCCCCGCCCTTAGCTGATCTGTATCGAGCCCCATGGCACCTCCGGCTTGTCAAATGGGCCACCAAGCCCTAGCACGCGCGCGGTATGCCCGACAGGGGCCGAACATTTGCGAAGGAACTGCGAATAATGCCGAAACTGATCGTCGTGAACCGCGAAGGCGAGGAAAAGACCGTCGATGCCGATGCCGGCGTTTCCGTGATGGAAGCGATCCGCGACAATGGTTTCGACGAGTTGCTGGCCCTGTGCGGCGGCTGCTGCAGCTGCGCGACCTGTCATGTCTATATCGACCCCGCCTTCGCCGGCAAGCTGCCGGAAATGAGCGAGGACGAAAACGATCTGCTCGACAGCTCCGACCATCGCAACGAAACCTCGCGCCTGTCGTGCCAGGTTCCGCTGACCGACGAGCTGGATGGCCTCAAGGTCACCATCGCGCCGGAAGACTGAGGTAACGGGCAGGGCCGCCGGCGCGCAAATCCGTTGCGGCGCCGCGCGGCAGGCCCTAACTCTTTGCATATGACCGCACCGCCCGTCCGCCAGAACTCGCTCGAACTCATCGGCAACACGCCGCTGGTCCTGCTCAAGGGGCCGAGCGCGGCGGCGGGTTGCGAAATCTACGGCAAGTGCGAATTCACCAATCCCGGCGCCTCGGTGAAGGACCGGGCGGCGCTGTGGATCGTGCGCGACGCGGAAGCCAGGGGCACGCTGAAGCCGGGCGGCACGATCGTCGAAGGCACCGCGGGCAATACCGGGATCGGCCTGGCGCTCGTCGCCAACGCTCTGGGCTACCGGTCGGTCATCGTCATGCCCGAGACGCAGTCGCGCGAGAAGATGGACACCTTGCGCGCGCTGGGCGCCGAACTGGTGCTGGTCCCGGCCGCGCCGTTCTCCAACCCCGGCCACTTCGTCCACACCTCGCGCCGGCTGGCCGAAGAGACGGAAGGCGCGGTCTGGGCCAACCAGTTCGACAATATCGCCAACCGCAAGGCGCACATCGAAAGCACCGCGCCCGAGCTG
>JAQVEQ010000061.1 GCA_028697875.1 Novosphingobium sp.
CTGGACGCCGCCAACCCCATGATCGCCCGCGCCGTCGAAATGGCGACGCGCCTGCTGAACTTTCCCCGTCATCTCAGCCAGCACGTCGGAGGCTTCGTCCTGACCCAGGACCGGCTGGACGAAATGGTCCCCATAGGCAACGCCGCCATGCCGGACCGCACCTTCATAGAATGGGACAAGGACGACATCGACGCCTTGCGCCTGATGAAGGTCGATGTGCTGGCGCTGGGCATGCTGACCTGCATCCGCAAGGCCCTCGCCCTGCTGCGCGCCCACCACGGGCAGGATCTGACACTCGCGAGTGTCCCGCGCGAGGACCCGCGAGTCTACGACATGCTGTGCAAGGGGGATTCGCTCGGCGTGTTCCAGGTCGAAAGCCGCGCGCAGATGAACATGCTGCCGCGCCTGCGCCCGCGTTGTTTCTACGACCTGGTGATCGAAGTGGCGATCGTCCGGCCCGGACCGATCCAGGGCGACATGGTCCATCCCTACTTGCGGCGGCGGCGTGGGGACGAGGCGGTTTCCCTTCCCGCGCCCGCGCCGGAACACGGCCCGCCGGACGAGCTGTCGTCGATCCTCGGGCGCACCTTGGGCGTGCCGATCTTCCAGGAACAGGCGATGAAGATCGCGCTCGACGCCGCGAAATTCTCCGCCGCCGAAGCCAACCGGCTGCGCAAGGCCATGGCGACTTTCCGCTCGCGCGGGATGGTCCACGAACTGGAAGACCTGATGGTCGGGAAGATGGTGGAGCGCGGCTACGAACGCGACTTCGCCCAACGCTGCTTCAACCAGATCAAGGGCTTCGGCGAATACGGTTTCCCCGAAAGTCACGCGGCGAGCTTCGCGCACCTGGTCTACGTCTCGAGCTGGCTGAAATGCCATTTCCCGGCCGCTTTCGCCGCCGCCCTGCTCAATTCGCAGCCGATGGGCTTCTACGCTCCGGCGCAGATCGTGCGCGATGCGCGCGAGCATGGCGTGACTGTGTTACCCGCGGACGTGAACCGTTCGGACTGGGATTGCACGCTGGAGGAGGGCGGACGCGGCATCGCCTTGCGCTTGGGCCTGAGGCAGGTGGACGGCTTGCCCGAACATGTCGCGGCGCAACTGGTCGCGGCGCGGGATGCTGGCGGACTGTTCCGTGACGTAGGCGAACTGCGCGAACGGGCGAGGCTCCACCCGTCACATATAGAGCGATTGGCTTCGGCGGACTGCTTCACTTCGCTGGGGCTCGGGCGCAGGCAGGCGCTGTGGGACGCGCGCAGCCTCGTCGCGGTGCCGGAACTGCCCCTGTTCGCTTATGCTGCGGAACGGGAAGAGGGGGCCGAAAAAGTGCCTGCGCGGCTTCCCGCCATGCCGCTTTCCGAAGAGGTGGTGGCCGATTACCAGACCATGCGGCTCAGCCTGAAAGCCCATCCGCTGGCATTCCTGCGCGCAGGTCTGGCCGAACGCGGATTTGTCCGCTGTGCCCAACTGCGCGAGCGCAAGAGCCGTTCCATGGTGAAGCTCGCCGGGGTGGTGCTGGTCCGCCAGCGTCCCGGTTCGGCCAGGGGCGTGTGCTTCATCACGCTGGAGGACGAAACCGGTATCGCCAATCTCGTTGTCTGGCCCGACGCGATGGAGAAATTTCGCAAGGTCATCATGGGAGCCCGGTTGATCGAGGTGAGGGGGCGCGTCGAATACGACGACGAAGTGGTCCATGTAATCGCAACCCATCTTGCCGATGCGACCCACGAGTTGCACCGCCTGTCGGAAGACCTTCTGGAACCGGCGATGGACAATGCGGATCATGTCAGGCGGCCGGTGCCGGGTGGCGCCCATCGCGGCCATCCCCGCAATGTCCGGGTTATTCCCCGGTCGCGCGATTTCCATTGAAAGCAGCCGGTTATCCGCGCTGGCCTTTTCGCATGAAGCTGTCCTAGACTGCGCGGCAGGGATCGGAGGGTGCATACCATGCAGGACAGGACAAACGCGCCCACGGCGTCCGGTAAATCCGTCCCCTGGGGCGGACCCGAAGAGGGGTGGCGGCATGCGGTCTACCGCATCGCGTTCGAATCCGAGACGCCCGCGGGCCGCCTGTTCGACAAGGTGCTCGTCTTTGCCATCCTCACCAGCGTGGCGGTCGTTATCGCGGACAGCGTACCCGCGCTGAACCGCCGCTGGTGGGTCGCCTTCGACATTGCCGAATGGGCTTTCACCGCCCTTTTTACGGTCGAGTACCTGCTCCGCCTTTCCTGCCAGAAACGGCCTTCGCGTTATGCGCTGAGCTTCTTCGGCATCGTCGACCTGCTCGCCGTCCTGCCGACTTACCTCGCCATGCTGTTTCCGGCGATCCATGTGCTGATCGATGTCCGCATCCTGCGTCTCCTGCGCATCTTCCGGATATTCAAGCTGACCGCCTACATTTCCGAATACCAGACGCTGGCGATCGCCTTGGCCGCGAGTTGGCGCAAGATCATGGTGTTCCTTTCCGCCGTCGCCCTGATCGTGATCGTCATGGGCTCGCTCATGTACGTGGTCGAAGGGCCGGCGCACGGCTTCACCAGCATTCCGACGTCGATCTACTGGGCAATCACGACTATGACCACGGTCGGTTATGGCGATATCACGCCGCAATCGCCGCTCGGGCGCTTCGTCACCGCATTGATGATGCTGGTAGGGTGGGGAACTCTGGCCGTGCCGACAGGCATCGTCACGAGCGAGATCGCGCTACGCCACCGGGTTGGTGGTCTTTTCGGCGGGCAGGAGCCTGCGGCCGCCGAAACCAGGCCATGCCCCGAATGCGGCGAGCCAAGGCATATTGCCAGCGCGGCATACTGCCACCGCTGCGGCGCACGTCTTGCGGGTTCGGCCGTTCAGGCAGGTTCCAGCGAATAGCCCGCCGACCTGACGGTACGTATCGGGTCGGGAGCGCTTTCCACTTCGATCGCCTTGCGCAGGCGCCTGATGTGGACGTCTACCGTACGTTCCTCGATCTCGCTTCCGGTGCCCCATACCGCATCGAGCAATTGCCCGCGCGAGAAGACCCGCCCCGGATGCTCCATGAAGAATTGCAGCAGACGGTACTCGGTCGGGCCGAGGGACAGTTTCTCGCCCCGCCGTTCGACCCTGTGCGCCACGGGATCGAGGCTGAGATCGCCCACCACCACCGTCTCGCCGGCCAGGGCCGGGCGAACCCGGCGCAGCACGGCGGCTACCCGCGCCTGCAATTCGCGCGGGGAAAAGGGCTTCGTGAGATAGTCGTCGGCACCCGTGTCGAGCCCGCGAATACGGTCGTCCTCCGCCCCTCGCGCGGTGAGCATGATGATCGGCACATTGGCCGTCGCCTTATCGCGACGCAGCCGCCGGCAGACTTCGATCCCGCTGGTTCCCTCGATCATCCAGTCGAGGATGATGAGGTCGGGCACATCTTCGGCGGCGAGCATCAAGGCTTCGTCGCCATCGCCGGTCATCCGGACCTTGTACCCTTCGCCCTTGAAACGGAATTCAAGCAGTTCGGCCAGAGCTGTGTCATCTTCGACGAGAAGGAGTTTTGGAGCGGTCATTCCTCTTCGGCAGGGTAGTCGCCGGTCGCGGCATAGTGAACCATTTCCGCGACGTTCGTCGCGTGGTCGCCGATCCGTTCGAGGTTGCGGGC
Organism: Novosphingobium sp.; assembly: GCA_028697875.1. GTDB lineage: Bacteria > Pseudomonadota > Alphaproteobacteria > Sphingomonadales > Sphingomonadaceae > Caenibius. Next base: position 3,635 of record JAQVEQ010000061.1, read on the forward strand.
AATGAACAGCAATTGCGCTGCGCTGCTGATCGTGGCCGGGTTTTCCATCATGAAGGACACCAAGTTGCGGAACAGGCTATTGTAGAAGGCATCGACCTTGTTGTCGCGCTCGATCACTTCTTTTGCCAGCACCGTATCGCGCGCGGCATAGGAAGTCAGGACGTCATGCACCATTTCCGCCGCGACTTCGCCCATCGCCGACAGCAGGGTGAGGGGCTCGAACGGCTTGCGGCCTTCGATCCGCCCGACGCGCTTGGCGATGTTCTTGGCGTAGTCGCCGATCCGTTCCACCACGCCGGAAATCTTGAGCGCGGCGATCACTTCGCGCAAGTCATCGGCCATCGGCGCGCGCAGGGCGATGATCCGCACGGCGAGCTTGTCGACCTCGACTTCGAGTGCGTCGATCTTCTTGTCGCGCACGACGACGGAATCGGCCAGCGCTTCGTCGCTGTTGATCAGGGCCTCCATGGCCTCCTGAACAGCGACTTCGGCCAAACCGCCCATTTCGGCGATCAGGCCGCGAATGCGTGTGATGTCCTCGTCGAACGCCTTGACCGTATGTTCTGCCATCAGCCGTACCGTCCCGTGATATAATCCTTTGTGCGCTCTTCACGCGGATTGGTGAAAATATCTGAAGTCACGCCGTATTCCACCATCTTGCCGAGGTGGAAGAAAGCTGTACGTTGCGAAACGCGCGCGGCCTGTTGCATCGAGTGAGTAACGATGACGATCGCGTAACGGCCGCGCAGTTCGTCGATCAGTTCCTCGATGCGCGCGGTGGCGATGGGGTCGAGCGCGGAGCACGGCTCGTCCATCAGGATCACTTCGGGATCGACCGCGATGGCGCGGGCGATGCACAGGCGCTGCTGCTGGCCGCCCGACAGGGCCGTGCCACTGTCATGCAGGCGGTCCTTGACCTCTTCCCACAGGCCGGCCCGGTTGAGCGACCTCTCGACGATCTCGTCGATATCCTGCTTGTTCTCCGCAAGCCCGTGAATACGGGGACCATAGGCGATGTTTTCGTAGATCGTCTTGGGAAAGGGGTTCGGCTTCTGGAAAACCATGCCGACCCGTGCCCGCAACTGCACGACATCCATTGCGTGGATATCGTCGCCGTCGAGATTGATTTCGCCTGTGACCCGCGCGCTTGCGATCGTGTCGTTCATCCTGTTCAGGGAACGCAGGAATGTCGACTTGCCGCAGCCCGACGGGCCGATGAAGGCGGTCACATATTTTGTCTGGATGTCGATGGAGACATCGTCGATCGCCTTCTTTTCCCCGTAATAGACGCACACGTTGCGTGCGCTCATCTTGGGCGTGAGATCGCTGTTCGCATCCGCGAACTCGACGGTAGGGACCATCGTATCTGCTGAAGGTTGATTGCTCACCATGTCTTCTCGAAGCGGTTGCGGAAATAGATAGCCAGCCCGTTCATAACGAGCAGGAACAACAGGAGGACGATAATCGCCGCCGACGTGCGTTCGACGAAGCCGCGGTCGATCTCGTCCGACCAGAGGAAGATCTGGACTGGGAGAACGGTGGCCGGCGAAGTGAACCCTTCGGGCGGCGTGGCGACGAAGGCGCGCATACCGATCATCAGCAGCGGCGCCGTTTCGCCAAGGGCGCGGGCCATGCCGATGATCGTGCCGGTGAGAATGCCGGGCAAGGCGAGGGGCAGAACGTGGTGGAACACCACCTGCACCGGAGATGCCCCGATAGCGAGCGCACCGTCGCGGATCGAAGGCGGCACCGCCTTGATCGCGTTGCGGCCGGAGATGACGATGACGGGCAAGGTCATCAATGCCAGCGTCATGCCGCCGATCAGCGGGGCGGAGCGGTAATAAGGGAACATCCAGAGGAACACGGCCAGGCCGAGCAGACCGAAAATGATCGAGGGCACGGCCGCCAGATTGTTGATCGAGACTTCGATCATATCGGTCCAGCGGTTCTTCGGCGCATATTCCTCAAGATAGAGTGCGGCCAGAACGCCGATGGGAAACGCCATCAGCAAAGTGACGATCATGGTCAGAAACGACCCTTTCAGCGCTCCCCAGATACCGACCACCTGGGGGTCGGTAGCATCGGATCGCATCAGGAAGCCCGGATCGAAATTTCGCGAGAGCAGGCCCTTTTCATGCAGCTCTTGCGCCAGAGGTTGCAGCTCCACCTCACCTTCGCCACGCAATGCGGTGGACAAGTCATCGGTCGCCGGGAGGTTGAATGTTACCGTCTGCTTGAGCAGCGAGGGATCCTCGATCAGCTTGGACGCCACATCGCGCCAGGCATCGCGGCCCAGTTCGGCTGCGCCTTCCTTGCCGAGATCCTTCTCGGCGGCGTTCTCGATTGCGGTGGCCAGGCCCGAAACTTCGAGTGCCTGGATAGCATAGCGATCTTTCAGCCGTTCCGGCGGGATCGTCAGTTGCGCTTCGGGGAAATCGATCGTCACGGAAAGTTCCGCGCGCTGGAAGCCGCCGATCCCATTCGCTGTCATCGACACGAGCAGAACGGCCAGCACCAGCACGGAAAAGACGATCGCACCAAGGCCGAGAGCCTTGAAACGACGCTCCGCGGCGTAACGCTTCCGGAGCCGGGCCTGGAACTTGGCCTGGCGGGCGACGGGGAGGGCAATCTCACTCATAGGCTTCGCGGAACCGTTTGACGACACGCAGGGCGACGATATTGAGACCCAGCGTGACCAGGAAGAGCACGAAACCGAGCGCGAAGGCGCTCAATGTCGCAGGGTGATCGAAGCTGCCTTCGCCCGTGAGCATGGCGACGATCTGGAACGTCACGGTCGTCATCGCTTCAAGGGGGTTTGCAGAAAGGTTGGCCGCAGCACCCGCGGCCATGACGACGATCATGGTCTCGCCGATCGCGCGGCTGATCGCCAGCATGACGCCGGCGACGATGCCGGGCAGGGCGGCGGGGACGAGCACGCGCTTGATCGTCTCCGAAGTCGTTGCCCCCATGGCGAGGCTGCCGTCGCGCATGGCTTGCGGCACGGCCGCGATGGAATCGTCGGCCATGGAGGAAACGAACGGAATGATCATCACGCCCATGACGAGGCCGGCGGCCAGCGCACTTTCGCTCGAAGCACTGGAAATGCCGACCGCGTAAGCCGCGTCCCTGACAATCGGGGCGACAGTAAGGGCCGCGAAATAGCCGTAGACCACGGTCGGCACGCCGGCGAGAATTTCGAGCGCGGGCTTGAGCCAGGCGCGCCACGTGGGATTGGCATATTGGGTGAGATAGATCGCGCTCATCAGACCGAGCGGGATGGCGACGATCATCGCGATGATGGCGCCGATATAGATCGTACCCCAGAACAGCGGAATCGCGCCGTAGCGTGAGGGGTCGGCAGTTGCGGCCATCGGGTCCGGCCCCCAATGGGTGCCGAAAAGGAAGTGGATGGGCGAAACCATCCCGAAAAAGCGGATGGTTTCGAATGTCAGAGAGACAAGGATGCCGAGCGTGGTCAGGATGGCGACGAGCGAGGCCAGGATCAGAATCCCCATTACCGCCCGCTCGACCTGGGTCCGGGCCCGGAAATCGGGCCGCAGCCGGAGGAAGCCCCAGGCACCGCCGAGGAAACCGACCACAAGCGTGATGAGAATTCCGATTATCCGGGTCCGGCCGATTGCGGCGCGGTACGGTTCGACCAGAGCCTTGGCCTGCTCGCTGAAGGCACCTTGCGAGTTGCCCATCGCGACAGACGCCGCGTCGTTAAGGATCGCTCTTCTTTGAAAACCGAAATCCGGAAGGTTCGCGGCAGCGGGATCGGTCAGGACCGAGCTGGTCACGATCTGCGGAGCGATATAGCTCCAGATGGAAATGAAGATCACGGCCGGAATAATGATCCACAGGGCCACATACCAGGCATGATAGCTAGGCAAGGCTGCCAGACGCCTGCCTGGCATCTGGCGCTTGAAGCTGTAGGCACGCGCGCGCGCCGCCAACCACCCGGCGAGACCCAGGCCGAGGGCTAGGAGCAGGAGGATGGTTGGCGACATGCGTCTTCAGTCCTTACTTCAGGTCGTCGCCGGTCATCGGCGTGAAGTTGGTGGCGGCATCGGTGCTCTTGGCCATGACGTCGTCAGGCGAAGCAACCAGGCCGATCTTGGCGAGCGGACCGCCCTTGCCCCACATCTTCGGCCATTCGCCGATGAATTCCTTGAGGCCCGGGATCGCATCGAGGTGAGCCTTCTTCACGTAGATGAAGAGCGGACGCGCACCCGGATACTTGAAGCTCGAGATGTTCTCGTAGGTCGGCTCGACACCGTTGATGGTCAGGCCATGCAGCTTGTCGGCGTTTTCTTCGAGGTAGCTGTAGCCGAAGATGCCCATGGCCTTCGGATTGGCTTCGATCTTCTGGACGATCAGGTTGTCGTTTTCACCCGCGTCGACATAGGCGCCGTCACCGCGAACTTCGGTGCAGACCTGCTTGAACTTGTCTTCGTCGGTTTCCTTGAGCGCCTTCATTTCCGGATCGGCCTTGCAGCCCACTTCCAGGATCAGTTCCTTGAGCGCGTCACGGGTGCCCGAGGTCGACGGCGGACCGTAGACGAGGATAGCTTCGTCCGGGAGCGACGAATCGACGTCCTTCCAGGTCTTGGCCGTCTGTTCCTTGCCGTAGGGGTTCGCGGCCAGCGCCTTGTAGATGATTTCCGGCGTCAGGTTCATCGAGATGCCGCCCTTGATCGAAGTCAGCGCGATACCGTCGAGGCCGACCTGAATTTCGACGATTTCCTTGACGCCGTTGGCCTGGCAGTCTTCGAATTCGGACTTCTTCATGCGGCGCGAGGCGTCTTCGATGTCGGGATGCTCGGCGCCGACGCCAGCGCAGAACAGCTTCATGCCGCCGCCCGTGCCGGTCGATTCAATGATCGGCGACTTGAAGTCGGGATTGGACTTGGCGAAGGCTTCGGCGACCGCCTTGGCGAAGGGATAGACAGTCGAAGAACCGACGGCGCGGATCGAATCGCGCGTGTCGCCGCTGGCGGCGTCGCCGCCTGCACCGCCGCAGGAAGCCAGCAGGGCGCTGGCGGCCACGGCCGTTGCGAGCAAAAGAGACTTTTTCATGATGGATTGCCCTTCCTTGGTTTTAGCCATGCGTGTGGCTGGCCCGCCGGGCGATGTCCCGATTATGTGACACCTTCATGACATTGCCTCCGTATCGTCGGGAAGAGATGGGAAGCGAACGGTCACACGAGTGCCCTCTCCAGGCTTGCTGGCAATATCCAGACGCCCCTTGTGACGTTCCACGATGTGCTTGACGATGGCAAGTCCCAACCCCGTTCCGCCGGCGGCGCGGCTGCGGCCCGGATCGGTGCGATAGAAGCGGCGCGTCAGGTGGGGGATGTGTTCCGGCGCGATGCCTTCGCCCTGGTCCTTCACTTCCAGCACAACGTAATCGTTGCCGTCTCTGGAGAGCGTGACAGTCACCGTCCCTTGCGGGTCGCCGTATTTGAGGCCGTTGTCGACGAGATTGCGAACCAATTGTTCCAATTGCTGCCGGTCGCCCCGGATAGGGAGCGGTTCCTTCGCCTTGTTGACAGCGATTCGCTCCTTGTCTTCCGGCCGGCCGGCGTCGCGGGCGGCCTGGGCAGCCAGCCCGTTGAGTTCGATTTGCACATTGGGCAGGTCGTGTTTTTCCGCCTCGACCCGCGAGAGCGACATGAGGTCGTCGACCAGGGTCTGGAGGCGCTTGGCCTCTTTCAGCACCGTGGTATGGAACCTGGCCGCGGTTTCCTTGTCGACCTTCAGGTCCGCATCGGACAGCGTTTCGACATAGCCGATGATCGAGGCAAGGGGGGTCCGCAGTTCGTGGCTCGCATTGGCGACGAAATCGGTATGTGCGCGGCTGATGTCGGCTTCCGCGGTGCGGTTGATCAGTTCGACGATCCAGTACCGTTCGTCGACCGGATAGCGGCTCATCTGCCATATGCTGCGGGGGCCGGTCAGGCCCTTGATGGTCGTGCTGCCGCCTTCGGGATCGTCGAGCAGGGCGATGGCTGCAGGGTGGCGCAAGGCGACGCGCGCATCCTGCCCGACGATGTGGCGGCCGAGCGCTTCGCGTGCCGCCGAATTGGCAATGACGATCCGGCTCCGGTCCAGCATGAGCAGGGGAATCCCGGAATGCTCGATCAGCGAACGCATGCTGTCGCGGCTGAACTTGACGTGGTCGCGGGTGGGATGGCTGACGACCGGTTCGGGCCGGGCGATCCAGAGCGTGCCGATCCACAGCAGGAGATTGGCCAGAACGAGTTCGATCGCGGTTCCGGCAATCAGCAGGACAAGGCTGCCGATCAGGGCCAGAACAATTCCCAGCCAGGGGAGGGGCATGCGCTCGCTCATCGAAGGCGGCCTTAGCCTCCGGACATGGACCGGGCCAGTCCAAATTCGCGAACTATCAACAGGGAATGAAGTGGTGACCCCTACGGGAATCGAACCCGTGTTTCAGCCGTGAGAGGGCCGCGTCCTGACCGCTAGACGAAGGGGCCCGTGGGGTCCGCGTCCTCGCGCGGAAGAGCCATGCTGCACTGTGGTGACCCCTACGGGAATCGAACCCGTGTTTCAGCCGTGAAAGGGCCGCGTCCTAGACCGCTAGACGAAGGGGCCACTCGGTGCAGGCCCGCGCCTTTAGGGGTGCCTGATGGACTGGTCAACCCCTGCTTTGCGAGAGATGAAATTAGTCTGCCCAGGCAGCGTCTTCGACATGCAGTTCCGCCTGCGGCCGGCTGGACCAATCGTCGATCTTCGCCCGCCCCGCCAGCCACAGGCTGCGCCCGCGCGATCCGTGCAGCAGGGCCTGTCCCATTTCGCTTTCGGCCGCGCGAAAAGCGATTGCCTTGAACGAGGCGCCGTCGGGCCCGGCAGCAACCATGCGGACATGATCCTTGCCGACGATATCCGCCTTGATCAGCCGTACAGGCCCCACTGCGATTCGGGGAGCGGGCCAACCGACGCCGAACGGGCCGGCACTATCCAGCGATTCGACAAGGCCGGGTTTCAGCCCACCGGGCGCCACCGAAAGGTCGAGCAACATCGACTGCTGCGCCTGGGCCGCGGCCACCGCGCGTCCAAGGCGCTCATCGAGGAAATCCGCCAGCGCATCGATTCGTTCCGATTCGACAGTCAGACCCGCCGCCATGGCATGACCGCCACCTGCCACCAGCAGGCCCTGTTCGCGCGCGGCGATGACTGCCGCCCCCAGGTCCACGCCGGTGATGGAGCGGCCCGATCCCTTGCCGTGTCCCGATTCTTCGTCGCCATCGAGAGCGATCACCAGCGATGGCTTGCCCGTCTTTTCCTTGATCCGTCCCGCGACGATGCCGATCACGCCCGGATGCCAACCACGCCCGGCCAGGACGGTCACGGCCCGGTTATGTTGCGTTTCGAGCTGCATCTCGGCCGCTTCCTGCACGGATGCCTCGATCGCACGCCGCTCTTCGTTGAGTTGCGAAAGCTGTGCGGCAATTGCCCGGGCCTCGTCCGGGTCTTCGGTCGTCAGCAGGCGCACGCCGAGAGTCGATTCGCCCACGCGCCCCCCGGCATTGATTCGCGGCCCCAAGGCAAAGCCGAGATCGCTGCAGGCGGGGGCACGGCTCAACCGCGAGGCGTCGATCAGCGCAGCCATCCCGACGTTCTCGCGCCGTGCCATCACTTTCAGCCCTTGGGCGACCATCGCCCGGTTGAGCCCGTGAATTGCGGCAACGTCGGCCACGGTCCCCAATGCGACAAGGTCGAGCAGGGCAAACAGGTTCGGTTCGGGACGGGTTTCGAAATAACCCCGCTGCCGCAGGGCGCGCACGGTCGCCACGGCCAGCAGGAATGCGACGCCGACGGCGGCGAGATGGCCGTGGGCCGCGCCTATGTCGCTTTCGTCCAGGCGGTTGGGATTGACCAGCGCCACTGCCCGGGGCAGCTCGGCCGCGCATTTGTGGTGGTCGACCACGATGACGTCGACGCCGGCCGCATGGGCGTCCTCCAGCGCGCGATGCGCCATCGCGCCGCAATCGACGGTCACGATCAAGCTGCTGCCCTGTTCCGCCAGGCGGACGAGCGCTTCGCCGCTGGGGCCATATCCTTCGAGCAGGCGGTCGGGGATATAATAGCCCGCTTCATGGCCCAGCATGCGCAGCAGGCGGACCAGCAAGGCGGCGCTGGTCGCCCCGTCGACATCGTAGTCGCCGTAAATGGTCACCGATTCGCCGGTCAGTACTGCTTGGGCCAGACGTTCTGCGGCGGCATCCATATCGCGGAATTCGGACGGGTCGGGCAGGAAGTCCCGCAAGGTCGGGTTGCGGTGGCGGGCCAGGTCCTCGCGCGGGACCCCCCGGGCAAGAAGCAGCTGGGCGACGAGGTCGTCTTCGACCCCGGCGGTTGTTTCGCCCATATCCATGTTGCCGCCGCGCCAGCGCCACATGCGCCCGCCCAGCGAGCGTTCGATCCCGAAAACCGGAGCTGCGTGCCGCGATGCCATGCTCCTTCGGCTACCCCATGGGCCGCTGGCGGGAAAGCCCATGCAATTGACAATCGACAGGATGCACGGGATTTCCGGTGTCATGAACGCGCCGCATGGACCCCTCCTGATCGTCTGGCACAGCCGGACGGGCGCGTCCCGGGCCATGGCCGAGGTGGCGGCGGAAGGCGCCGGGGCAGGGGGGCGCCTGCTCGCCGCCGAACGTGTCGAACCGCGGGATCTGCTGGATGCGGGAGGCTATCTTTTCGCCTGTCCGGAAAATCTCGCCTCGATGAGCGGGGCGATGAAGGAGATGTTCGATCGCTGCTATTACCCGTTGCTCGGCCGAATCGAGGGGCGGGCCTATGCGACGGCTATCGCCGCCGGATCGGATGGCCGTGGGGCGCAGGTCCAGATCGACCGGGTCGTCACCGGTTGGCGGCTGAAGCGGGTTGCGGACCCGTTGATCGTCAATCTTGACGCACAGACGCCCGAAGCGATTCTCGCGCCGAAGACGGTTCCCGGCGATAGCCTCCGCGCTTGCCGGGACATGGGCGCCGCCTTGGCGGAAGGGCTCGCGCTGGGCGTATTCTGACAGGAAATACCCGTATCGGACGAAACGGGGGCGACGAGACTCGACGAGGGCGGGCTTTGACGCCACTGGTCGCGGGGCAATTTCGTCAGGATGGGGATACGAAGGCCATATGGACAAACGCGAGAACGGCCGGGCAAATGGCCTGTCGTTGCTATTCCCCAAGGGGGCCCGGCCGGATATCGACGCGATACGCGCGCTTGCGGCGCAAGGGGGCGGTTTCTCGATCAGTCACGCCCCCGGGAACGGTCTGTTACGGCCTGATGGCGAAGATTCGGGCAACTGGGTCGAATTGCTCACCCGGGGGCTGACATTCGACCTGGCCGGACTGGGCGAAGGGGTGGCACGGGAACGCCCCGATTGCGCCTATCGCTTCGATGTTCCCGACAATCTCGACCTGCAAGGGTTGGAAGCCATCTCGCTCCATCCCGGGCCGCATCTGTCCGGCGGGGAACGTATGAAGGCAGTGGTGCAGGCAATGGCCGGGCTGGCTGCCAGCCTGTGCGCGCTCGATTCCCTTGCCGCCGTCGCCTGGCATCCGGCACGCAGCTATATCGGTCCGCGCTATTTCGCTTCGATCGTCTCCAACTGGCACGAAGGCGGCGTGTTTCCGGCGCTTGGCCTGGTGGGTCTGGCAAGGTCGGCCGATGGCGGGATGCAAAGCGAAGGCGTCGCCTACTTCACCGGACAGGAATTGAGGATCGAACCGGAGCTGGCCGAAGACGGTACGGCAGCCCGCAAGATCGCGGCACGGCTGATCGACCATCTGGTGGAAAACGGCCCGCTGAAGACGGGCGGAGAGATTTCCGGGCCCTTCGGCCAAGCCTTGCGCATCGAGCCTTCCGCCAACCAGCGCTTCGTTCGCGTGTGGAGCGGGTAGGGCCGCTTGCCCCCTAACGCCAGCACATGCGGGGAAAGCTGCCGGGCGGGGGGGGGCCGCCCGGCGCGAACAGGAATTATTGCGTGGATTCGACAGTGCTGTTGGCGGCACTGACGATCGCGCGGACACTGGCCGCTGCCACGTCCTCGTCGATCCCGACGCCCCAGATGGTCTTGCCGTCGGGCGTCTGGCATTCGAGGTAGGCGGCCGCACGGGCGTCGGTCCCCGTGCCCAGCGCGTGTTCGCTGTAGTCG
>JAQVEQ010000062.1 GCA_028697875.1 Novosphingobium sp.
GCTTCATGAAGGGATAGGCCGCGACCAGTGCCAGGCTGCCCAGCGCCACCGTCTGCGCTTCCCAGCGCAATTGCAGCAGGACGGCCAGACCGGCGAGGCACAGCGCCACCAGCCAGGCCCAGGCCAGCTTGCCATCCACCCGCCCGCTCGCCACCGGACGGCTGGCCGTGCGCGCGACCTGCCGGTCGAGATCGGCATCGACGATGTCGTTATAGACGCAGCCCGCCCCGCGCATGGCGATGCTGCCGAGCAGGAACCAGCCCAGCAGCGCCCATTGCGCGCCCGCGCCCGTCAGCCATGTGCCCCAGACGCAGGGCCAGAACAGCAGCCACCAGCCGATCGGCCGGTCGAACCGGGCGAGTTGCGCAAGGTCGCGCGGCAATTGCGGCAGGCGGGCAACGAAACCGCGATGTTCGCTGTCGGGGACGATGGCGTCGGTCATGCTTGCCTCCTAGCTTGCGGCGCGAGTAGTGGAAAGGGATGCCTGCCACTCCCGCCTGGCCTCCGAAAAGCGCCCCGCGCCTGTTCGTTCCCGGACCGCTGGCCGAAGGCGCGCACTGCGCGCTGGACGGGCAACAGGCCTATTACCTCGCCCGTGTCATGCGCGTCGCGCCGGGCGATGCGGTGGTCCTGTGCGATGATGCCACGGGCGAATGGGCCGCCCGCGTCGCCTCCGCCGGCAAGCGCGACGTCGTGCTTGACGTGGTGGAGCGCCTGCGCCCGCGCGAGGACGTGCCCGATTTCTGGCTCTGCCCCGCCCTGCTCAAGAAGGACCGCTTCGACACGGTGCTGGAAAAGGCCGCCGAACTGGGCGTCGCGCGGATTCAGCCGGTGCTCACCCGCCGCTGCGTGGCCGACAAGCTCAACCCCGAACGTGCCCGCACCATCCTGACCGAAGCGGCCGAACAATGCGCCCGCACCGCCCTGCCCGAACTGGCCGAGCCGATGAAGCTCGACCGCCTGCTGCGCGAATGGCCGGAAGACCGGACGCTGTTCTTCGCCGACGAACTGGGCGGCGAGCCCGCTGCTGCCAGCGTCGCCGCCACCAAGGGCCCCGCGGCCTTGCTGGTCGGTCCGGAAGGCGGGTTCGACGATGCCGAACGCGAAGCGATCCGCGCCATGCCCACGGCCCGGCCGATCACGCTCGGCCCGCGCATCCTGCGGGGCGAGACCGCCGCGATCGCCGCCACGGCGCTGTGGATGGGCATTGCAGGCGACTGGTAACGGATGGTGCAAATAGTGCTTCCCTCCGGCCCCTTGCTTGCCTAACGGCCTTTCATGAGCACGCGCACCGCGTCAGGCGGAGAGGACCCCCTGATCGAAAGCCGCGACCAGCTGGTCGCACCGATGGTTGCTGGCGAAAAGCCGCCCGCCGACTGGCGCATCGGGACCGAGCACGAGAAGCTGGTCTTCAAGCAGGACGACAAGCACGCCCCCTCCTACGACGAAGCCTGCGGCATCCACGACATGCTGATGGCGCTGACCGAATTCGGCTGGGAACCGATCGAGGAAAACGGCACGGTCATCGCCATGCAGGGCGCGGACGGGACGGTCAGCCTCGAACCGGCGGGCCAGCTCGAACTGTCCGGCGCGCCGCTGGAAAACCTGCACGAAACCTGCTGCGAAACCGGCCGCCACCTGCAACAGGTCAAGGCGATCGGCGAACGCTGCGGGCTGGGCTTCCTTGGCCTCGGCATGTGGCCGGACAAGACCCGCGAAGAATTGCCGGTCATGCCCAAGGGGCGTTACGCGATCATGCTGCGGCACATGCCGCGCGTGGGCAGCCTCGGCCTCGACATGATGCTGCGGACCTGCACCATCCAGGTCAATCTCGACTATTCCAGCGAAGCCGACATGGTGAAGAAGTTCCGCGTCGGCCTGGCGCTGCAACCGCTGGCCACGGCACTGTTCGCCAATTCGCCCTTCACCGAAGGCAAGCCCAACGGCTACCTGTCCTACCGCAGCCATATCTGGTCGGACACCGACCCGGCGCGGACCGGGATGCTCCCTTTCGTGTTCGAGGACGGCTTCGGCTACGAACGCTATGTCGACTACATGCTCGACGTGCCGATGTATTTCGTCGTCCGCGACGGCAAATATATCGACGCGGCGGGCCAGAGCTTCCGCGATTTCCTGAAAGGCGAACTGCCCGCGCTGCCCGGCGAACTGCCGACCGAAGGCGATTGGCAGGACCATCTTTCCACCGCCTTCCCGGAAGTGCGGCTGAAAAGCTTCCTCGAAATGCGCGGGGCCGACGGCGGCCCGTGGAACCGCATCTGCGCCCTGCCCGCCTTCTGGGTCGGCCTGCTTTACGACGGCGGCGCGCTCGACGCCGCGTGGGACCTGGTCAAGGACTGGTCGATGGAAGAGCGCGAAGCGCTACGCAACGCGGTGCCGGAACTGGCGCTCGACGCGCCGCTGCCGGGCGGCGGGAAGCTGGCCGACATCGCGGGCCAGGTGCTCGACATCGCCGGCGCCGGACTGGCCGCGCGCAACCGGCTCAACAGCAGCGGCGACAACGAAACCGGCTTCCTCACCCCCCTGCGCGAGATCGTCGCCTCCGGCAAGGTTCCCGCCCAGGTCCTGCTGGACAAGTATCACGGCGAATGGGGCGGCGACATCGGCCGCGTCTACGAGGAAAGCTTCTGATATGCTTCTCGTGGCAGACCATTTCCGTCTCCCGCCCGAGCAGCTCGAGAACGTCCGCCCGTTGATGCGACGTGTGGTGGATGAAACCCGGCGGGAAGCTGGGTGCCTTGCCTATTCCTACGCCGAGGACGTGAACGAACCAGGCCTGATCCGCGTGAGCGAGGCATGGGAGAGCGCCGAAGCGCTCGAAGCGCATTTCGCGACACCGCATATGAAACAATGGATCGAGGAACGCGCCCGTTTCGCCTTCTCCGGCCGGGACATCACTCGTTACGACGTAACCGGAGCGACCAGACTCTAAATCACTCCGCCGGCTGCAATTCCGGTCCGCGCGGCTTGAAGAAATTGCCCAGCCGGGCCAGCGACCGGGTGATGAAAGCGTTCTCGGCCATCCAGGCGTAGTATTCGCGGTACTTCGCATCCGCCGCCAGCAGGTGCTTTTCCTCGGTCCGGGCGCGCCAGTAATAGATCGCGCTGACGATCGCCATGATGACCGTGTTGCGCACCATGTCGGTGAACGAACCGCTGGTCACGAAAAAGGGCAGCGTCGACATCCACCAGAACAGGTTCTTCGACAGATAGGCCGGATGGCGCGTCAGGCGGTAGGGTCCGTTGGTCAGAATGCCGCGATAGGTCAGGTTGGAGAAGCGGATGCCGAACGCGACCGTCGCCCAGGCATAGATGCCCGTCAGCACGACCAGGATCGCGCCCCACCCCCACAGCAGCGCGGTATGGCCCTGGAACCAGTAGGCCCAGTCGGCCGTGTTCACATGATAGTCGAGCACGTCGCCACTGTTCATCAGCAGGAACGGAGGGTAGCACAGCAGGGCCGACAGCCAGCCGCCGAGAAAGGGGTTGGCGGTGCGGATCTGCGCATCGAGCGGCTTGAGCGTCAGCAGGTAGCCGACCATCGCGATCTGCACGTCGACCATGAACATCATGTTGATCAGGAACATGCAGAAGGCCACCGGATTGCCCAGTGCCGCGCCGATATTCACGCTGGCCGCGACCTGCCAGCCCGCCGGCAGGATCGAGAACATGAACGCGATGAAGAAGCCCTTCACCGCCCAGCCGCGCAAGTGGTGGCGCACTTCCGCCGGGTCGTAGGGCTCGCGCCCGATCAGCATGGCCCCGAAATGCCAGGCCTGATCGCGCGGATTGACCAGATAGCGGTCGAGCCACAGGACATAGGGAATGGACAGCAGCACCAGGGGAATGCTCAGCGTGCCCAGCACGTCCATGGCGAACAGGTAATTGCCGCGCCAGTACCAGCGCGCGATGCAATAGATCGCCGCGATCACCGCCCAGGTCGCCCACAGCCCGGCCAGCTTGGTGATCGACGTCTCCAGCGCCACCGAGAGCGGACGGGGTTTGCCCCAGTCGATCCCGGTCGAGGCCCGGCGATGGACCTTGTCCACCCGCAGGGACCACAGGACCATGGGTATGCCGGAAAAGAACAGCGCCATCAGCGCCGCATAAGGGCCATCCAGCGGCCCCATCATGCCGGTAAGGCCCAGCATCGGCGCAATTGCGGGCCAGCTGCGGCAGATAATCAGCCAGACGAACAGCCCGGCCAGGCCAGCCAGGCCAACGCCCGCGGATACGTCGCTCATCGGCGGGCTACCGGCGGAGCTATGCGGCTTTTCCAGTGGCTGTCCCATCGGCTGGGGGCCTAGAGGAAAAGGGTTAAGGAGAGCGTAACGGGTCAGGCCGGCGGGGCCGCTTGCCTGTGCCCCGCCCCCTTCATGCGTCCTGTATGCGTCCGGCCCGGAGCGCGCCGGAATGCCGGTTAACGGAACGCGGTGATCTTGCCGTCGTCGTTCAGGACGTAGAGCATCCGGTTGGCGATGACCGGCGGCAACGAGACGGACGAGCCCAGATCGGCATATTCGCTCGCCGTGCCGTCGCCGACACTGACCGCATAGAGCTTGCCGCGCGAGTTCGCGACCCACAGCCGGTTGCCCGCGAGGACGGGGCCGGTCCAGAAGATCTGCCCTTTGCGGTCCTTCGCATCCTTCCATTCGCGCAGCTGCGTGATCCAGCGCACCTTGCCGCTCGTCCGGGCGATCGCCAGCAGCCGGGCATCGTCGGTCAGAGTGAAGATCCATTCCCCTGCCACGGCCGGGGTCGAGATACCGGCGAGATTGAGTTCCCACAGGCGCTGGCCGGTGACCAGTTCGTAGGCGGCCATGCGCCCGCCCTGCCCCAGCGCATAGACCTGGCCCGAATCGATGATCGGGTCGGCGTCGACATCGGTCAGCGTGCCGACCTGGGTCGAAATGGACGTGCGCGCCAGCGCGTCCGACCACAGCGTGCGGCCGTTCTCGTAACGGTAGGCGACCAGTTCGCCGGTGCTGTAACCGGCCACGACAGTGCCCTGGCCCGCCGCGGGCGCAGCCACGCCGAACACGCCGGCCAGCGCCGTGGCGCCCGATTCCTCCCACAGCGGCGATCCGTCGCTTGCGTCGAGCGCATGGATCTGGTTGTCCTGCGTCATCACGTAGACCGCGCCGAAAGCGATCGTCGGCGCACCGCGCAGCGGACCGGCGGGTTTGACCCTCCATATCTCCGCCCCGGTGTTCGCGTCCAGCGCGGCCACTTCGCCGATGCCGTTGGTCGCGTAGACCCGGCCATCGGCATAGCTGACCCCGCCACCGAAGGCCGAGGCCTTGAGCTTGCCGGGAATTTCGAGCTGCTTCGTCCAGATCTTGCTGCCGGTCTGCGCATCGAAGGCGTGGACGGCGGCGGACGTGTCGATCGCATAGAGCCGGCCGTTGCCGACCACCGGCGCGGCGGCGAGGCGGCGCTTGTCGCTCGCCCCGGCGATGGAGGCGCTCCACACCTTGGATGGCGTGGGCGAAAGCGCGAGATGCCCGGACGCCTTGGCCGCTGTCCCGCCAGCCTGCGCCCAGTCCTCGTTGACCCGTTCGGTCGGCAGGACCACCGCGACTTGCGCCAGCGCCGGGTCGACCTTGGCCCCGCTTTCGATCCGCGACAGAACCGGGATACGGTTGCCGATGGTCGGCGTTTCCGGCTTGTCCTTGCCGCCGAAGACACCGCAGCCCGCCAGCCCGGACGCCATCAGCATGGCGAGAGGAAGAGCGAGATGGCGGCGTGCGAAGATCCGTTTCATGGCAGTGCGAAGTCCTCTCAAATCATTGCGCCTGCGTGGCGGACGGCGCGTTTTCGGCCGCTTTCACGAAGGTTTCGGCATCGGTGATGGCATCGAAGCCCAGCAGGCCGGCAAGCTGCCGTGCGCGGCTGCGCAGGGTTTCCGGCACGTCCTCGTCCTTGGCGATGGCAGCGAAAAGCGGCCCGGCAAGGTCGTTCTTGCCCTGCTTGAGATAGGCAGCGCCGACCAGTTCGCCCGCGCTGCCGAACCAGGGATTGCCCGGCACGGCCAGCGGCTTGAGCTTCGCCACGACATCATCCGGCTTCATGGCGTCGAAATCGGCGGCGACGGAACGAATGGTGGCGATATCGCGATAGGGGGCCGGTACGTCCTTGTCCCCGGCGACTTCGCTGTAGAGCTTCAGTGCTTCGTCTTTCTTGCCTTGGTGCAGCGCGATCCCGGCGCGCATCAGCTTGGCCGCCGCCATCGCGCCCGGCGTACCGTCTTCCGCAATCGGCACCAGCGCCTTGTCCGCCGCATCGAAATGGCCCGCATCGAGATTGTCGATCGCGCGGACCAGTTCTTCCGAATTCGCTTCCAGCCCCGCTTCCCGGTGTTCGTGCCACCACAGATAGCCGCCGAACGCGAGCAATCCGGCCGCCACCGCGCTGGCCAGCGGGATGCCGAAACGCTTGGCCGCGCCCATCATCTGGTCGTGCAGCACGGCCTCGTCGACTTCGCGCAGCAGCGCGTTATCTTCGGCCGCCTTGCGTTCGGCCAATTGATCGGAGCGGGATTGGGGACTGTTCGGTCTGAGGGCCACGCGGGCGCTTTCGCTTTTCGATTGCCGCAAAAGGGCAGTTGGAACGGATGGGGCTGTTTAGCGGATGGGCCGGTCAATTCAACGGGGAAAGGCACCCTGTCCCCTGCCAAACATGCCTCCGGCGCCTGAACCGGCACTGAAAACGCGAATGACGGGCCCGCCGGTTCAGGGAATCGTCTCGCGCCCGATCAGTCCGGCATACAACGCGCGATAGGCCGCGATCATGCCTGCCTCGTCGAAATGACGGCGCGCCCGCTCGCGATTGGCGGCGCCCACGGCCCGGCGCAGCGTCTCGTCGGACGCCAGCCGCTGCAACGCCCCGGCCAGCGCGGCTTCATCGCCCGGAGGCACGATGAACGGCCGGTTCTCCTCCACCACGATCTGCGCGACATCGCCCACGGCCGGTGCCGCGACGGGCAGACCGGCAGCCATTCCCTCGACTACCGAAAGCGGGAATTGCTCGCTATCCGAAGACAGCGCGAAGATGTCGAACAGGCCCGCCGCCTGCGCCGGATCGGCAAAGCCCGGCATGTGGACACGATGGACGATGCCGCAGCGCATGACCTCTTCGCGGATCGCCTCGCGCTCCGGCCCTTCCCCCAGGATCACCAGGTGCCAGTGATCCGGCAGGCTGGAAAAGGCCCTGACGAGGCGCGGCAGGTTCTTGACCGGACGCAGTCCGGCCAGCGTGCCGACCCAGCTTTCCCCCTCGCGCTTGATGAGCCGCGGCAAGGCGTCCTTGCGCGGCCGCTTCGCGAACGCGGCAGTCGCGATCCCGTTGGCAATCCGGTGAACTTTCTCGCGCGGCTGGAACCAGACCTCGCGCGCGATCCGCTCGAGCCCTTGCGAAGGCACGACCAGCGCGTCCGCCCGCCCCAGTGCCAGCCGCCGGTACCAGTTGCGCGAACGCTTGAGTCCGCCGGCCTCGTCGGCATTGAAGCCGTCCTCGTGATGAACGAGCGGCGGCAGGCCGAACGGCGCGGCGAAGAGCGTATGCGCCATCACCGCGTCCATCGCCCCCCAATTGTAGGTCAGGACAAGGTCGAAGCCGCGCATGGCATCGGCGATCCGCTGCAACCGCCAAGGGAATGGAAAACCGGTAAGCGATGGAAAATTGCTGGAATACCTGACTGGAATCGAAGGAGAAATCCGGCCTCCTGCCGCCAGCGCCCTGGGTTCGGCGGAGACGATGGTATGGGCAATCCCCGGTCCGAAGGCATTGATCAGCCGGGCACAGCGCAGTTCCTTCCCCCCGGCATTGAAAGTCGAATGGAGGTGAAGGAAGCGCAAGGGTGCGCGCCTTTCGCTCATGCGGCCTGCGCCAGCACGCCGGCGATCGCGTCGAGCGCTTCCGGCTCGTCCAGGGTCGGGGCATGGCCGGTGCGCGCGATAGTCAGGCCTTTCATGCCCGGCAGGCGCGCGCACATGACTTTCAAGGTCGCTTCGGAGAGAATGTCCGACAGCGCACCCCGGATCGCCAGCACCGGACGTCCGGCCAGCGCCTCGAAGGCCGGCCACATGTTCGGGCCGCCGCCTTCCCCGCCCGGCTGGCGGAAAGGTTCGGCGATCTTCATGTCGTAATCGAAAGCGATCCGCCCGTTCCCGGTATAGTCCATCACTCGCTTGGCCAGCCGCAGCCATTCGGAAATGGTGTAGCCGGGATAGATGTCGCCCTGGCTTTCCTGCAACGCGCGGGCGGCATGCATCCACGTGGGAAAGCTGCGCAACTGCCCGACATAGGTACGGATCCGCGCCAGCCCGGCCGGTTCGATCACCGGCCCGATATCGTTCAGCACGGCCGCGGCGATGCGCGAGGCGTCCTTTGCCGCCAGCAGCATGGTCATGATCCCGCCGAGCGACGTCCCGATCGCCACAAACCGCGAAATTCCCGCCTCGGCCAGAAGGGCTTCGACATCGGCGAGATAGGTCAGCGGATTGTAGCTTTCCCAGTCCTTGGCATATTCGCTTTCGCCCCTGCCCCGCATTTCCGGGCAGATCACCCGCCATTCCCCGGCGAACCGTTCGGCCACGGGTTCGAAATCGCTGGCATTGCGCGTCAGGCCCGGCAGACATAGCAGCGGCGGCTTGCCATCCGGCCCCGCATAGTCGCGGTAATGCAGTTTCAACCCGTCGGGGCTGGTCCAGAAACGGTCTTCGTATTGCATGCTGGTGCCGGCCATCGGCGCGCCCTATCCGTAATTTCATTCCCGACCGGCTTGCGCCGAGTGCCTGTCGTCCCCACTATCGCGTCATGCGCGCCGAACCGCAAGCCGCCCCTTACGCCCCCGACCCGCAAATTCTTGCGCTTGCCGAATGGCTTGGCGATCCCGTGGCGGCCGCCGACTTCCCTGCGGCCAAGCTGCGTTTCCGCAACCGCCGGTGGGACAAGGCCGTGGGGTTCGGCGACATGCCGGACGAACAGTGGATCGCCCATTTCGGCCGGTTCGAGCCCTTGCCCGGCAACCTGCCGCAACCGCTCGCCCTGCGCTATCATGGGCACCAGTTCCGCGTATTCAACCCGGAGATCGGCGACGGGCGCGGGTTCCTGTTCGGCCAGATGCGCGACGCGCAGGGACGCCTGCTCGACCTTGGCACCAAGGGATCGGGCCAGACCCCTTACAGCCGCAGTGGCGACGGGCGGCTGACACTGAAAGGGGCCGTGCGCGAGATCCTGGCCACCGAAATGCTGGAGGCGCTGGGTGCCTATACCAGCAAGACCTTCTCCGTGATCGAGACGGGCGAGCGCCTTTGGCGCAACGACGAGCCTTCCCCCACCCGCTCCGCCGTGATGGTCCGCCTCTGCCACGGCCATATCCGGATCGGCACGTTCCAGCGCCTTGCCGCGCTGGAAGAGACCGAATCGCTCGAAAGGCTGGTCGCCTACTGCCTCGAACAGTTTCCCGGCCCCATGCCGCCGGAAAATGCGCCGGGGCGGGAAGAACCAGCCGCCATCCTGATGCACCAGGTGGTCGAACGGCTGGCCGACCTTGCCGCCGCCTACGTCACCGCCGGGTTCGTCCACGGTGTGCTCAACACCGACAACATGAACGTCTCGGGCGAAAGCTTCGATTACGGCCCGTGGCGCTGGCTGCCGCAGTGGGACATGGACTTCACCGCCGCCTATTTCGACCACACCGGCCTCTACGCCTTCGGACGGCAGGTCGAGACGCTGTCGTGGAACTGCGCGCAGCTCGCCATCGCCTTGCGCCCGTTGATCGACGCCAAGCCGCTGGTCGCCGCGCTGGAGCGGTTCGGGCCGCTCTACCAGGAAAACCTCGTGCGCCGCTTCCTCTGGCGGCTCGGAGTGAACCCGCTGACGCCGGAACGGGATCGCGAACTTGTCGCAACCGCCGAAGCGGGAATGCGCGAACGCAAGCCCTCGCCCGACATGTTCTTCTTCGATCACCAAGGCGGGCGCGGAACGGACGGGGCACTGGCGGAGGCACTCGAAGGCTACCGCCCGCTCGAACGCGCGCACCCCTACTGGTCCGGCAACCGCCCGGAATCGCTTCTGATCGACGAAGTGGAATCGATCTGGTCGGCAATCGACAAGGACGACGACTGGACCGTGCTGCAAGCGAAGATCGCCGCGATCAGGCGCATGGGCGATGCCCTGGGCGAACCGCCCGCTCCCGCAGGTCAAACGGCCGGATAAATACGCGCGCCCGGATAATCGCATTCACCGGTATGCTCGGCAGCTGCCTTTAATAGTTTGACTATTTTGGCTAAGGGCAATGAAATTCCAGTATCCGAAGGCTCATTTCAAGCCGTGAACAGCGACGCGATCATTTCCAGCGAACCCGCCACAGGGAAGGAATTGTGGCGTGGGGAGCCCGGCGATATCGATGAAACCGTTGATCTCGCCCGGAATGCCTGGCCGGCCTGGGCCGCGGAACCGCTGGCCACGCGGATCGAACTGATCCGCCGTTTCGCCAACGAAGTCCGCAGGGACTACGAAATACTGGCCGACCTGATCGCGCGCGAAACGGGCAAGCCCTTGTGGGAAGCCCACAACGAAGTCGAAAACGTGATTTCGCAAGTGGAAGTATCGGTTCGCGCCTATGCCGAGCGGACTGCGCAAAGGAAGCTCGATTCCGCATTGCAGGGAACCGCCGCCCTGCGCCACAAGCCGCATGGCGTGATGGCGGTAATCACGCCCTACTGCGCTCCGGCGGAAATCCCGGCGGGCCATGTCATTCCCGCGCTGATCGCGGGGAACGCGATCATCCTCAAGCCGAGCGAACATGCCCCGGCGACGGCGGAACGGCTCCTCAATTGCTTCATACGGGCCGGTATTCCCGCCGCAGTGGTCCAGCCGCTCCATGGCGGGCCGGAACATGGCCGGGCGCTGGCGGTCCATCCGGGGGTCGACGGCGTGCTGTTCACCGGCTCGGCCCAGAACGGCATCGGGCTCAACCGCAAGCTCGCGGCCAATCCGGGCAAGATCGTCTCGCTGCACCTGGGCGGCAACAACCCGATGGTGGTGTGGGATACGCCCAAGATCCCGGACGCCGCCGTGCTGGTCGTGCAGTCCGCCTTCTCCAACGCGGGGCAGCGCTGCACCGCCGTTCGCCGCCTGATCGTGAAGCCGGCGCTCTATGCTCCGCTGATGGACGAAGTGAAACGGCTGACCGACCGGATCCTGGTGGGCGAGCCGCACGACGATCCGGCCCCTTTCATGGGCCCGATGGTCAGCGCCGAACGCGCCGATCAATTGACCGAAAGCTTCCTCTACCTGATCAGCCACGGCGGCAAGGCGATCAAGCACATGACCCGCCCGCGCGGGGGCCTGCCGTTCGTCTCGCCCGGCATCGTCGACGTGACCGGGATGGAGGAACGCCCCGACGTCGAACTGTTCGGGCCGCTGCTGCAAGTGATCCAGATCGACGATTTCGACAACGCGATCGCGGAAGCCAACGCCACCCGTTTCGGCCTGTGCGCCGCACTGGTCGGCGGCAACCCGCAGGATTACAACCGCTTCTGGGCGAACTGCCGCGCCGGGATGATAAACTGGAACCGGCCCACGACGCACCTGGCCCAGGCGGCGCCGCTGGGCGGCCTAGGCCTTTCCGGCAACCAGCGGGCCGG
Source organism: Novosphingobium sp. (assembly GCA_028697875.1). Taxonomy (GTDB): domain Bacteria; phylum Pseudomonadota; class Alphaproteobacteria; order Sphingomonadales; family Sphingomonadaceae; genus Caenibius. The sequence goes on from JAQVEQ010000062.1 coordinate 11,673, forward strand.
GGGCTATTACGCGGCGGATTACTGCGCCTATCCCGTAAGCTCGGCGGAACTCGAACAGCCGCGCGCGCGCGAAGGCGTGGGCTTCCGCGTCGACTAGGGCAAGCGTCCCCGCCGCCGGTCAGCCGCTGGTAACGAGATCCACTTCCGTCCGCCCCGAAGGCAGGCTACGCGCATAGATCATGTAGGACGCAGCCCCCTTGGTTCCGCCCAGCATGTCCTCGCCGTCCTGCCGGTAACGGTCCACCGTGAAGCCCGCCGCGATGCCGCGCGTGTAATAGAAGGCCATCACCTCCTCCAACCCGACGGGCGTGGTGAAATTGACCACGCGCAGGGCGCAGCCGCCCTCGTCCGTCCCTGCCGCTTCCTGCACGTTGCCGCGGGGATAGACCGGGAAAGCCGCGGGCAGTTTCGCCGCCCATGCCATCGTATAGCTGGCCTTGCCGGCGCATTGCGCGCCGCTTCCGGGACTGGCCGCAGCCCGCGCCGCAGCCGTGAAAGCCGCGCCTTTGGGCAGCTTGCCCGCCACTTCGCGCGCCGCCGGAGCCTGCTTGAGCTTGCCCGCGCCGCCGACCAACCGGAGCGCTTCGCTATGGGCGGCGGCGATTTCCTCGGGCGAGTTGTTATCGGCGGGCAGCGCGGCATCCGTCGCGCTCATCGCCGCGCCGGCGGCCGCCGCGTTCTGCCCGGCAAGGTCGGGATCGACCATGATCTGATCCGCCAGGGCCCCGGTCAGCGCCGGATCGTCGCCAGCGGGGGACGCGTCTGCTTCCTCGTCCTTGCCCCCGCATCCGGCGAGCAGGACAGCCGGGGCAAGCGCCAGGACGAGCGTACGGGAACGACGGAAACGCGGCATGAGCAATCCTTGCTAGGTTAAGCGCCGGTTAGGCATGCTGGCAGCCGTTTAACATTGTCTTGCGCGAAGAGAGTTAACGAACGCCCTGTCCCGCAATGAGGAGGTCCGCACCCCATTGCCGCCGGACCAATGCCCGACTACAGCGCGCCGGTAACGCAGGAGAACGAGGGTGCCTCCCACTACTGATCCGGATCGCTCGGGGGGCGGCATGCCCTACGCGCTGGCGGCCTATATCTTCTGGGGCCTGTTTCCCGTCTACCTGCTGTTCGTGAAGACCGTTCCACCGGTCGAACTGATCGGCTGGCGCATCCTGTTCACAGTGCCCGTCTGCCTGCTGATCGTCACGGTCAGGCGCCAGTGGCCGGACCTGATGCATGCCCTGCTCAACCCCAAGGTCGTCGGCTGGCTGTTCGTCAGCGCACTGCTGATCGGTTCGAACTGGACGCTCTATCTCATCGCGATCCTGTCCGGCCACATCTACGCGACAAGCCTGGGCTATTACATCAACCCGCTGATCAACGTGCTGATCGGCACCTTCTTCCTCGGCGAACGGCTGTCGCGCTGGCAATGGCTGGCTGTCGGCCTAGCGATGGTGGGCGTGGCGATCCTCGCCGCCGGGGCGCTGACCACGCTGTGGATCAGTGTGGTCCTTGCCACCAGCTTCGCCATCTACGGCGTGGTCCGCCGGACACTGCCGGTCGGCTCGCTGCCCGGCCTGACGATCGAGGCACTGGTCCTGACCGTGCCCGCCGTCTGCATCATTCTCTACTACGCAATGGGAGCGAACGGCATCGCGCTGGGCCGCGACACCACGGTGGACGTGGCGGTCGCCTTTTCCGGCCTCGCCACCGCGATCCCGCTGCTGCTGTTCGCCATGGCCGCAAGGCGGATGGACTATTCGACGCTCGGCTTCGTCCAGTTCATCGCCCCGACCACGGTCTTCATCCTCGGCCTGACCGTGTTCGACGAACCGCTCCACCCCGCCCAGCTGTGGAGCTTCATCTTCATCTGGTGCGCGATCGCGGTCTTCGCCTGGGACCTGTTCAAGCGCCGCCGGAGCGTGAAGACGGCAACGGCGGCCTAGGCGGGCGGCGCGCCCGCCTTACAGGCAGCCGGCAAAGCGCAGCGGTTCGCCGACCGCCTGATTGCCGAGCTGCCCTTCCCACATGGCCATCTGGCCGCGCACGCCAGTGCCCATGACCCGGCCTTGCAGTTCCCTGCCCGTGAACGGCGACCAGCCGCAGCGGCT
>JAQVEQ010000063.1 GCA_028697875.1 Novosphingobium sp.
CAGCGGGAATTGCGGAACCAGGTCTTCCGGCGGCGGCGGGCGATTGGCCTTGTAATGTTCGTACTGGCCGTTGCGGAACGAGGTCCCCGACTTGTCGAGAATGACAGCGAGATGCGTGGGGCCATCGGCCTCGTGCAGATCCTTGGCCAGCTTCCACAGCATCGCGGTATAACCGTAGACGGCTCCGACCGGCGTGCCGGCGGGGTTGGTCAGCGGGGGGAGCCGGTGGTAGGCGCGGAAAATGTAGGCGGAACCGTCGACGATGTAGAGATGCTGCTTCTCGGCCATGCGGCTTCGTAGCAGCGCCTTGCCTCCGGGTCAGCCGGTTTCCGCCTCGCTTGCCGACGCGGCCACGCATGTCATCAAAATGTCGCAATCCTGCGCCAAGGCCCTTGTGAACGAGGTGATAGGGTCCGGTGTGAAAAAGTGCCGTGCCGCGAACACGCTTGCATAGTCTTCCAATGACGATTATTTGTGCGCGCGAAGTCTGCCCTAGGGGGGAGGCTTTGCGTACGGATGCAAGGCCGTGCGTATTCCACTCGCTGTTCAAGGATTGCTATAACATGCGCAAGATCGTTCTCGCTGCCGCTGCCGCCGCTGGTGCTCTCACCCTCGCGGCCTGCTCGGAAAAGACCGAAGAAGCTGCCACCGAAACCGCCGACTCGGCGATGGCTGACGCTGACGCCGCTGCTGACACCGCGACCGACGCCGCTGCTCCGGCCGATGCCGCTGCCGAAGCCACCGACGCTGCTGCTCCGGCTGACGCTGCTGCTCCGGCTGAAGGCGAAGCCGCTCCGGCGGCCGAGTGATCTTCTGATTCATTCGGAAAACGGAAAGGGCGCGGCCTGATGGCCGCGCCCTTTTTGTATCTGGGTTCTTTATCCGGCTGACAGCCTGAGCCGTCTTGCCGGAAAATGCCGGTCTGCCGCGCCGGCGGCGCTAACCGGGCGCTAACCGGGCGCTAACCGGTCCGGGCAATCAGTACCGCGCGTTCACCCAATGGGTGTTGTCGTTGGCGGCAAGTTCCGTGTAACCGTCGAAAATCGCCTTTGCGATCTGTGCGATACGGTTTTCCCGCGCGAGGCGGGAACCCTGCCCGGTGACATAGATGGCGACGGCATAGGCCCGGCCGTCCGGGGTCTTGATAATGCCGATATCGCTGGACGTGTTGTTGAGCGAACCGGTCTTGTGGGCCACTTGCACTTCTTCGGGCAGCAGCGCCCGGATGCGCCGCTTGCCCGTCACGCAGCGTTCCATCGCACCGATCAGGACTTCGCGGCTTTCCTTGCTCAGCCAGCGGCCTTCGTACAGCCCGCTCAGCAACTGGACCATGGCGTGCGGCGTCGCACTGTCGCGTGGATCGATGTGCTTGGCAGGGTCGAATTCGCCGTCGTCGCGCACCAGAGTGGCGATGTCGCGGTCGATCCGGAAATCGTCGATTCCCGCCTTGTGAACCCAGCGAGTGACGGCTTCCGGGCCACCGATCACGGCCAGCAGTGCGTCTGTCGCGGTGTTGTCGCTCCGGGTAATCATGCGTTCGATCAGTTCGTGCGCGGGCAGGTACGCGCCTTTGCGCACCGGGGCCGCCGCGCTTGAGAACGGTTGCGATCTCACCGGGATCAGCAGCGGGTATTTGCTGGTCAGGCTCCAGCGGCCCTTGTCCACGCCGTCGAGGAACGTGGCGGCAATCGCGATCTTGCTGGTGCTGGCCATCGGAAAGCGCTGTTCGCCAAGAACGGTAATTTCATGGCCGTCGGCAAGGTCCACCGCCGCTACGCCGATCCGCCCCTGGCCTCCGTCGGCAAGCTGGGCGATCCGGGCTTCGAGCGGATTGGAATAGGCCCGGTGGAAATCCTTCGGAGCGCGCAGTTCGGTTCCAAGGACTGCATCGAAACTGGCGGCATAGTCCTGCTGCGTGCCTGCCTGTACCGGTTGGACAGCCAGCGCGCCGAGGCCCAGCGCCATAACAAATCGCGTGATTGTCTTGCGCATCATGTGCCTATCCTATCCGTCCATGGTTAGCGGAAACATAACGCCAAGCAGGTGTTTCAGACAAGCGGGGGGCGACGAACCGGTTTGCCCGGCGCGGCGAAGCGAGCAGCGGAGGGCGGACTGCCCCGGTTTAGCTGGCGCCGATGGCGCGCCGTGCGTCCTGCACGAAGCTCGAGGCGCGGACGCCGTGGAAGATCAGCTTGCCCGCCAGCCGGCCCGCCAGCCGCATGGGGCGGTGCACCTGGAGGAACAGCACTACCCGCGGTCCGTTCCTCTCGTTCCAGACTTCGTGCTGACAGGTTTCGTCGAACACCAGCCATTCGCCTTCACGCCATTGGGCGAGAGTGCCGTCGACATCGATCTCGCAGCGCTCCGGGCCATCGGGCACCAGCAAGGGGAGGTGGCAGTTGAGCCACGCCTTGGTCAGCCCCCGATGCGGCGGGACATGCGTATCGGGTTCCATGATCGAGAAGAATGCCACGACCACGCCGGGAACCTGTTCGATCAGTTCCGCCGTCCGGGGGCAGCGCGCGCAGTTGGCTTCCGACCGGAAGCCGTACCCCTTGAAGAAGAAGCTCTTCCAGGCGGTCGTCCGGGCGATCCTGCGGTGGTCGGGCGAGATCTCGCCGAGCGGGGGGATCTCGTCGCGCTCGTCGAGCAGGCGCAGGAGTTCTTCGCGGATGCTGCGCCAGTGCGGCTGGACATGTTCGAGGCCGGCAATGGCGGAGGCATCGACGAAGGCTTCGTCGCCGATGGCCGATTGCCGCGCCAGCCAGCGGTTCACCGGCGCGCGCAGCCGTTTGCCGATTCTGACCAGGGGACTCTGGCGTTTGCGCTTGTCCGCGATCGTCTTGTGCCGCGCCGGGCTGTCCGGGCCCGCGGCGTGGTGTGCCTGTCCGCTTGCCATGGCGGGAGTGTAACATTCTTCGGCCGGTATTTTAACCTGCTTTGGCGGCGGTGCTGTCCGGCGGGGAGAAGGGCGTCCTGCGGAGGGCGAAAAGAAAAAGGGCCGGAGGATCGCTCCTCCGGCCCCGATTCGTATAGTGCGGGAAAGGCTTAGAAGCCCATGCCGCCCATGCCGCCCATGTCGGGCATGGCCGGGGCAGCCGGCTTGTCTTCCGGCTTTTCCGCGATCGCCGCTTCGGTGGTGATCAGCAGGCCAGCGACCGAAGCCGCGTCCTGGAGCGCCGTGCGCACGACCTTGGTCGGGTCGATCACACCGGCCGCAACCAGGTTTTCGTAGGTGTCGGTCGCGGCGTTGAAGCCGAGCTGTTCGTCGTTGCCGTCGATCAGCTTGCCGGCGACGACCGCGCCGTCATGACCGGCGTTCTCGGCGATCTGCTTGACCGGGGCGGTGATCGCCTTGCGGACGATGTCGATGCCGCGGGTCTGGTCGTCGTTGGCGCCAGCCAGGCCGTCGAGGGCCTTGATGGCATAGAGCAGGGCCGTGCCGCCGCCCGGGACGATGCCTTCTTCCACCGCAGCGCGGGTAGCGTGGAGGGCGTCGTCGACGCGGTCCTTGCGTTCCTTCACTTCGATTTCGGTCGCACCGCCGACCTTGATCACTGCAACGCCGCCGGCGAGCTTCGCCAGGCGTTCCTGCAGCTTTTCACGGTCGTAGTCGCTGGTGGTGACTTCGATCTGGGCGCGGATCTGTTCGACGCGGGCCTTGATGTCCTCGGCCGCACCGGCACCGTCGACGATCGTGGTGTTGTCCTTGTCGATCGTGACGCGCTTGGCCTGGCCGAGCATGTTCAGCGTGACGTTCTCGAGCTTGATGCCGAGATCTTCGCTGATCATCTCGCCCTTGGTCAGGATCGCGATGTCCTGCAGCATGGCCTTGCGGCGATCGCCGAAGCCCGGGGCCTTGACGGCCGCGATCTTGAGGCCGCCGCGCAGCTTGTTGACCACCAGCGTGGCCAGCGCCTCGCCTTCGATGTCCTCGGCGATGATGAGGAGCGGACGGCCGCTCTGCACCACGGCTTCGAGGACCGGCAGCATCGACTGCAGGTTCGACAGCTTCTTCTCGTGGACCAGGATGAAGGGATCGTCGAGTTCGACGGTCATCTTTTCCGGGTTGGTGATGAAGTACGGCGAGAGGTAGCCGCGGTCGAATTGCATGCCTTCGACGACGTCGAGCTCGAATTCGAGGCCCTTGGCTTCCTCGACGGTGATGACGCCTTCCTTGCCGACCTTGTCCATGGCTTCGGCGATCTTCTCACCGACTTCGGTGTCGCCATTGGCCGAGATAATGCCGACCTGGGCGATTTCCGATGAACCGGCCACGGCCTTCGAGCGGTTCTGAAGGTTTTCGACGACCTTGCCGACGGCGAGGTCGATGCCGCGCTTGAGGTCCATCGGGTTCATGCCGGCCGCGACCGATTTCATGCCTTCGCGAACGATCGCCTGGGCCAGAACGGTGGCGGTGGTGGTGCCGTCACCGGCCGCGTCGTTGGCCTTGGAGGCCACTTCGCGCAGCATCTGGGCGCCCATGTTCTCGAACTTGTCCTTCAGTTCGATTTCCTTGGCGACGGAAACGCCGTCCTTGGTGATGCGGGGAGCGCCGAAGCTCTTGTCGATCACCACATTGCGGCCCTTGGGGCCCAGCGTGACCTTCACGGCATTGGCCAGCGTGTCCACGCCGGCGAGGATGCGTTCGCGCGCGTCACGCGAAAATTTCACGTCCTTGGCAGCCATTGTTCAATTCCTCATTTAGCGAAAATTTTCGAATTTTACCCGTGTGGGCGATGGAAAGTCCGGCCTCAGGCGATCACGCCCAGGATGTCGCTTTCCTTCATGATCAGCAGGTCTTCGCCGTCGATCTTGACTTCGGTGCCGGACCACTTGCCGAACAGCACGCGGTCGCCGGCCTTGACGTCCAGCGGAGTGACGGTGCCGTCTTCGGCCTTGGAGCCATTGCCGACGGCGACGATTTCGCCTTCGCTCGGCTTTTCCTTGGCGCTGTCGGGGATGATGATGCCGCCAGCGGTCTTTTCCTCGGCTTCGATGCGACGGACAAGAACGCGGTCGTGCAACGGACGGAATGCCATGTGTCTGACCTCTTCCAATTGGGTTGAACTGTCTCTTGGCACTCCCGGTCCGAGAGTGCCAGCGGCGGGCATATGGGCGGGGGCTCGGCCAGCGTCAAGGCGCGCAAGGCGAAAATTTTGTCCTCCCGCCGCGAAGAGCGGATGGCAGGCATTGCCGCTTGCGGCGCGGTTGCGCTAGCGGTGCGGTGCTGCGGCCGGGGGTTGTGGGAACGCGACCGGCCTTGCCGCGGGACAGGAAAGGCAGGATGACATGAATTTGCGTCATACGGCATTTGCCGCACTTCTTCCCCTCGTGCTGGCGGGCTGCGGCGGCAGCGATACCGGCGGCGATACCGGCGGGCAGGCCGGAGAGGCGGCATCCGAAACCGCCCCCGAAACCGCCCCCGAAACCGCCTCCGGAGCGATGGCGGAAAGCGCCGCGGCTCCGGCCCCCCAACCCGCGGCCGAACCCGCGGCGGAAGAGGCCGGGGCCGAACAGCCCGCCGCGCTCCAGCCGCCGCCCGCCTTCGCCCAGTGCCGCAGCTGCCACTCGGTCGAGCCGGGCCGCCACATGGTCGGGCCGAGTCTCGCCGGGATCTACGGGACCAAGGCCGGCGACGTGGCCGGTTACAATTTCAGCACGGCGATGAAGGAATCGGGCCTGACCTGGGACGAGGCGACGCTCGACAAGTACCTCACCGCGCCGCAGCAGGTCGTGCCGGGGACCAAGATGGGCTTTGCCGGCCTGAAGGACGAGGCCAAGCGCAAGGCCGTGATCGAATACCTGAAGGCGATCTGACCGCCGCGCCAGCGCGACCGGGCCGGCCTTCGCGCGGTCCGGAACCGTGATACGAAAAAGGGCGATACGAAAAAAGGGCGGCTCCTTGCGGGGCCGCCCTTTCTTGTTTCTGTCCGGTAGAACCGAAAAGAAGATTACTTGAGTTCGACGGTGCCGCCGGCTTCTTCGATCTTCTTCTTGATGTCTTCGGCTTCCGCCTTGTTGACGCCTTCCTTGACGGCCTTCGGCGCGCCTTCGACAAGCGCCTTGGCTTCGGTCAGGCCCAGGCCGGTGATGGCGCGGACTTCCTTGATCACCTGGATCTTCTTGCCGCCGTCGCCGGTCAGGATGACGTCGAATTCGGTCTGCTCTTCGGCAGCGGCGCCACCGGCGTCACCACCAGCGGCAGGGGCGGCCACGGCCACGGCAGCGGCGGCGGAAACGCCCCACGCTTCTTCCAGGGCCTTGGCGAGTTCGGCCGCCTCGAGGACGGTCAGGGCGGAAAGGTCTTCAACAAGCTTGGCGATATCGGCCATTGTTCAACACTCCAATTAATGACTGGCTGGGGCAGTGAGCCCCAAGAATTCGCGTTTGCGTAAAACCGCGCTTACGCCGCTTCCTTGGCGCCATAGGCACCGAAGACGCGGGCGAGCTTGGCGGCGGGCGCATTGACCACCTGGGCGACCTTGGTCGCAGGCGCATTGATGAGACCCACCAGCTTGCCGCGCAGCTCGTCGAGCGAGGGCATCGAGGCGAGCGCCTTGACCCCGGCTTCGTCGAGCAACTGCCCGCCCATGGAACCACCGACGATTTCGAGCTTGTCGTTGGTCTTGGCGAAGTCCACCGCAGCCTTGGCCGCCGCGACCGGGTCCACCGAATAGGCGAGCGCGGTCGGGCCGGAGAGGAATTCCTCCAGGCCTTCGTACAGGGTGTCCTTCAGGGCGAGCTTGGCAAGACGGTTCTTCGCAACCTTGTAGGACGCGCCAGCGTCACGCATCTTCCCGCGCAGATCGGTGGACTGGCCAACCGACAGGCCGAGGTTGCGGGTGACGACCACCACGCCGACCTCGTTGAAGACCGCGTTGAGCTGGGCGACCGATTCGGCTTTCTGCGAACGATCCATGCCGTACTCCTTCACAAATGACCGCACGGGGTTCGCGCCCAGTGCGGCCGGCTACGTTTGTCCGCCCCGGCAAGGCCGGAACGGGCGAGTCCACCGATGGGGAAGGAGGTGCGCCGGACAATCGTGCCTGGAGCGCGAAAACGGGCAACCGGAGGCGGCCCGCGTGAATCTCTTTTCCCCGTCTAGGCCGGAAATTAAGAAGGCCGGAATGCCTTCGCCGACTGTCTCGGACGGATGGCTGCCGAAGCAACCGGGCGCGCCAATGGCTCAAACGGCCGGCAAAGTCAAGCAATCGCGCCGTTCGCCGGAAATTGATGAAAGCGGGACGGGGCTGCGGAAGGGGCGGGATCATGAGGCGGCCCGCCACCATGGTTGCGCAAGGCGCGTCCGAAACATGACACGCCCGGCCTTGCGGCTTTCTACCGCCGATCCGTTTGACTCGGGCAGTGGCCCTATATATAGAGCCCGCTTCCGACCGCTTCGGGAAAGGCCGCCTTTGCGCGGAGGATGGCCAAGGAATGGAAGCGGCGGGTAATCCGTAGACGCGACGCGAATGCTGCAAGGCCGGCCCCCGACGGGCTGCGTGCCATGCGGCCTTTTCGGCGTCTGCGGGCCACATTTTCCGTGCGTGGCATAATCTTCCCGGCGCGGCATGAAGCGTCCGGAAACACTAGAGAAGAGGCACGATTCCTCCCATGGCAACCAAGGCGAAAGCTCCGGCCGTTTCCGGAACCGCGAAGAAGCGCATCCGCAAGATTTTCGGCGACATCCACGAAGTGGTGAAAATGCCGAACCTGATCGAGGTGCAGCGCGAGAGCTACGAACAGTTCCTCCGCTCCAATCCCTCGGTCGGCTATGTCTCGGGCCTCGAAAAGACCCTGCGCTCGGTCTTCCCGATTCGCGATTTCGCCGGCACCGCCGAGCTCGACTTCGTCCATTACGAACTCGAAGATCCGAAGTACGACACTATCGAATGCCGCCAGCGGGGCATCACTTACGCCGCGCCGATGAAGGTCACGCTGCGCCTGATCGTGTTCGAAGTCGACCAGGAAACCGAAACCCGTTCCGTCCTCGATATCAAGGAACAGGACGTCTACATGGGCGACATGCCGCTCATGACCGAGAACGGCACTTTCATCATCAACGGCACCGAACGCGTGATCGTGTCGCAGATGCACCGTTCGCCGGGCGTGCTGTTCGACCATGACCGCGGCAAGACGCACTCTTCGGGCAAGTACCTCATCGCCGCCCGCGTCATCCCCTATCGCGGGTCGTGGCTCGATTTCGAATTCGACGCCAAGGACATCGTCAACGTCCGTATCGACCGCAAGCGCAAGCTGCCGGGCACCGCGCTGCTCTATGCCCTGGGCCTCGACAGCGAGGAAATTCTCCACCACTTCTACAAGACCGTCATCTGGGAACGCGCGGCGGGCAAGGCCGGCGAAGGCTGGCGCCTGCCGTTCGCGGCCGAAGCCTGGCGCGGTCAGAAGCCGGCCTTCGACATCGTCGACGCCAAGTCGGGCGAAGTGATCTTCCCGGCGGGGCAGAAGATCTCCCCGCGCGCCGCCAACAAGGCGGGCAAGGACGGGCTCGAAACGCTGCTCATCCCGACCGAGGAAATCTTCGGACGCTATGCCGCCAACGACATGATCGACGAATCGACCGGCCGCATCTGGATCGAAGCGGGCGACGAAGTGACCCCGGAAAATCTCGAGGCGCTGGACAAGGCGGGCATCGACGCGCTCGAACTGCTCGACATCGACCATGTCACCACCGGCCCGTGGATCCGCAACACGATGGAGGTCGACAAGGCCGAGAACCGTGACGAAGGCCTGGAAGCGATCTACAAGGTCATGCGCCCGGGCGAACCGCCGACGAAGGAAACGGCCGAAGCCCTGTTCGAAGGCCTGTTCTTCGACTCCGACCGCTACGACCTGTCGGCCGTTGGCCGCGTCAAACTCAACATGCGCCTCGGCCTCGACGCCGAGGACACGATCACCACGCTGCGGACCGAGGACATCCTCGCCGTGGTCAAGGAACTGGTCGACCTCAAGGACGGCAAGGGCGAAGTCGACGACATCGACAACCTCGGCAACCGCCGCGTCCGTTCGGTGGGCGAGCTGCTGGAAAACCAGTACCGCGTCGGCCTGCTGCGCATGGAACGCGCGGTCAAGGAACGCATGAGCTCGGTCGACGTCTCGACCGTGATGCCGAACGATCTCATCAACGCCAAGCCGGCCGTGGCCGCGGTGCGCGAGTTCTTCGGCTCCAGCCAGCTCTCGCAGTTCATGGACCAGACCAACCCGCTGTCGGAAGTCACTCACAAGCGCCGCGTCTCGGCGCTTGGCCCGGGCGGCCTCACCCGCGAGCGCGCGGGCTTCGAAGTCCGCGACGTCCATCCGACGCACTATGGCCGCATCTGCCCGATCGAAACGCCGGAAGGCCCGAACATCGGTCTCATCAACTCGCTGTCGACGTTCGCCCGCGTCAACAAGTACGGCTTCATCGAAACCCCGTACCGCAAGGTGATCGACGGCAAGGTGACCGGCGAGGTGGTCTATCTCTCCGCCATGGAAGAGAGCAAGCACACCGTCGCCCAGGCCTCGGCAGAAACGAACCCCGACGGCAGCTTCGTCGAGGAACTGATCTCGGCGCGTGAAGCCGGCGAATTCGTCATGGCCCCGCGCGACACCATCACGCTGATGGACGTCAGCCCCAAGCAGCTCGTCTCGGTCGCGGCCTCGCTCATTCCGTTCCTGGAAAACGACGACGCCAACCGCGCGCTGATGGGCTCGAACATGCAGCGCCAGGCCGTGCCGCTGGTGAAGGCGGAAGCGCCGTTCGTCGGCACCGGCATGGAAGAAACGGTGGCGCGCGATTCCGGCGCCGCGATTGTCGCCCTGCGCGGCGGCGTGGTCGACCAGGTCGACGCGACCCGTATCGTGATCCGCGCCGCGGGCGATATCGAACCGGGCAAGTCCGGGGTCGACATCTACACGCTGCAGAAGTTCCAGCGTTCGAACCAGGATACCTGCATCAACCAGCGCCCGCTGGTGAAAGTGGGCGAGACGGTGGCGGCCGGCGACATCATCGCCGACGGCCCCTCGACCGAACTGGGCGAACTGGCGCTGGGCCGCAACGTGCTCGTCGCGTTCATGCCGTGGAACGGCTACAACTACGAAGACTCCATCCTGATCTCCGAACGGATCGTGAAGGAAGACGTCTTCACCTCGATCCACATCGAGGAGTTCGAAGTCATGGCCCGCGACACCAAGCTCGGGCCGGAAGACATCACCCGCGACATTCCCAACGTCGGCGAGGAAGCGCTGCGCAACCTCGACGAGGCGGGCATCGTCTACATCGGCGCGGAAGTGCATCCGGGCGACATCCTGGTCGGCAAGATCACGCCCAAGGGCGAAAGCCCGATGACGCCGGAAGAAAAGCTCCTGCGCGCCATCTTCGGCGAAAAGGCCAGCGACGTGCGCGACACCTCGCTCCGCCTGCCGCCGGGCGTTGCCGGCACGATCGTGGAAGTGCGCGTCTTCAACCGCCACGGCATCGAGATCGACGACCGTACCCGCGCGATCCAGAACGAGGAAATCGAACGCCTCAAGAAGGATGCCGAGGACGAACGCAACATCCTCAACCGCGCGACTTACAACCGCCTGCGCGAAATGCTCGCCGGCCAGACCGCCTCGGCCGCGCCGAAGGGCGTGAAGAAGGGCGTCGTCATCGACGAGGCGCTGCTGGAGGAAGTCGAACGCCACGAATGGTTCAAGTTCGCGGTCGCCGACGACAAGGTCCAGGGGCAGCTCGAAGCGCTCAAGGGCCAGTACGACGAAGCGGTCAAGGGCATCCAGGACAAGTTCGAGGACCGCAAGGAAAAGCTCGAGCGCGGCGACGAACTGGCGCCGGGCGTGCTCAAGATGGTCAAGGTCTTCGTCGCGGTGAAGCGCAAGCTGCAGCCGGGCGACAAGATGGCCGGCCGCCACGGGAACAAGGGTATCATCAGCCGCATCCTGCCGGCCGAGGACATGCCTTTCCTCGAAGACGGCACCCCGGTCGACTTCGTGCTGAACCCGCTGGGCGTGCCCTCGCGCATGAACGTCGGGCAGATCTTCGAAACCCACCTGGGCTGGGCCGCGCGCGGCCTGGGCCAGCAGGTGACGCAGGCGCTCGAGGAATGGCGCCAGGCCAACCCGAACCCGGAAGCCGCCGCTCCGCCCGAAGCCGTCCGTGAAAAGCTCAGGGACATCTACGGCGAGAACTACGCCGCCGATATCGACGCGCGCAGCGACGAAGCGATCGTCGAGATGGCGGAAAACATCCGCGGCGGCGTGCCGATGGGCTCCCCGGTGTTCGACGGCGCGGTGGAAGCCGACGTTTCGGCCATGCTGGCCAAGGCCGGGCTCGACACGTCGGGCCAGGTCACGCTGTTCGACGGCCGCACCGGCGAGGCGTTCGACCGCAAGGTGACCGTGGGCTGCAAGTACGTGCTCAAGCTCCACCACCTGGTCGACGACAAGATCCACGCCCGTTCGATCGGCCCGTACTCGCTCGTCACCCAGCAGCCGCTGGGCGGCAAGGCGCAGTTCGGCGGCCAGCGCTTCGGCGAAATGGAAGTCTGGGCGCTCCAGGCCTACGGCGCCGCCTACACCCTGCAGGAAATGCTCACCGTGAAGTCGGACGACGTGGTCGGCCGTACCAAGGTCTACGAAGCGATCGTCAAGGGCGACGACACCTTCGAGGCCGGTATTCCGGAGAGCTTCAACGTGCTCGTGAAGGAAATGCGCTCGCTCGGCCTCAACGTCGAACTGTCCTCGCTCACCGATGACGAGGACGAAGAAGGCGAATGGCCCGAGGCGGCGGAATAAGGGCTTGCCGGGCGGTCCGCACGGGCCGCCCGCTCCCCCCTTCCGCCACGACGATTTCACCCGTTTAGGGATGTGAAAAAATGAACGACCTGACCAAATTCACCAACCAGCTCGCGAAGCCCGACACCTTCGACCAGATCCAGATCGGCATCGCCAGCCCGGAGCGCATCCGTTCCTGGTCCTTCGGCGAGATCAAGAAGCCGGAAACGATCAACTACCGTACCTTCAAGCCGGAGCGCGACGGCCTGTTCTGCGCCCGCATCTTCGGTCCGGTGAAGGACTACGAGTGCCTGTGCGGCAAGTACAAGCGCATGAAGTACAAGGGCGTCGTCTGCGAAAAGTGCGGCGTCGAAGTGACTGTGACCAAGGTGCGCCGCGAGCGCATGGGCCACATCGAACTGGCCGCGCCGGTCGCGCACATCTGGTTCCTCAAGTCGCTGCCGAGCCGCATCGGCCTGCTGCTCGACATGCAGCTCAAGCAGCTCGAGCGCGTGCTCTACTTCGAGAACTACATCGTGATCGAGCCGGGCCTGACCCCGCTTGAGAAGTACCAGCTCCTTTCCGAGGACGAACTGCTCGACGCGCAGGACGAATACGGCGAAGACGCCTTCTCCGCCGGCATCGGCGCGGAAGCGGTCAAGCAGATGCTGATCGACCTCGACCTCGAACAGGAACGCGTGGACCTGCTCAAGGAGCTTGAGGAAACCAAGTCGGCCCTCAAGCCGAAGAAGATCATCAAGCGGCTCAAGGTCGTCGAAAGCTTCATCGATTCCGGCAACCGCCCGGAATGGATGATCCTCGAAGTGATCCCGGTCATTCCGCCGGAACTGCGCCCGCTGGTCCCGCTGGACGGGGGCCGTTTCGCGACGTCCGACCTCAACGACCTCTACCGCCGCGTCATCAACCGCAACAACCGCCTCAAGCGCCTGATGGAACTGCGCGCGCCGGACATCATCGTCCGCAACGAAAAGCGCATGTTGCAGGAAGCGGTCGACGCCCTGTTCGACAACGGCCGCCGCGGCCGCGTCATCACCGGCGCCAACAAGCGTCCGCTCAAGTCGCTGTCCGACATGCTCAAGGGCAAGCAGGGCCGCTTCCGCCAGAACCTTCTGGGTAAGCGCGTCGACTATTCCGGCCGTTCGGTCATCGTGACCGGCCCGGAACTCAAGCTGCACCAGTGCGGGTTGCCCAAGAAGATGGCGCTCGAACTGTTCAAGCCGTTCATTTACGCCCGTCTCGACGCCAAGGGTCTGTCGATGACTCTCAAGCAGGCGAAGAAGTGGGTCGAGAAGGAACGCAAGGAAGTCTGGGACATCCTCGACGAGGTGATCCGCGAGCATCCGGTGCTGCTGAACCGCGCGCCGACGCTCCACCACCTCGGCATCCAGGCGTTCGAGCCGGTGCTGATCGAAGGCAAGGCGATCCAGCTGCACCCGCTGGTCTGCTCGGCCTTCAACGCCGACTTCGACGGTGACCAGATGGCCGTCCACGTCCCGCTGAGCCTCGAGGCCCAGCTGGAAGCGCGCGTGCTGATGATGTCGACGAACAACATCCTGTCGCCCGCCAACGGCAAGCCGATCATCGTGCCGTCGCAGGACATGGTGCTGGGCATCTATTACCTCTCCATGGAGAAGGAAGGCGAGCCGGGCGAGGGCATGTTGCTGGCCGACATGCAGGAGGTGCATCAGGCGCTCTTCACCAAGGCGGTGACGCTGCATTCGAAAATCACCAGCCGCGTCCCGCAGACGGACGAGGATGGCAACCAGTATATGAAGCGGTTCGAAACCACGCCGGGCCGCATGCTGCTGGGCGAGTGCCTGCCCAAGAGCCACAAGGTGCCGTTCGACGTCGTCAATCGCCTTCTCACCAAGAAGGAAATCGCCGACGTCATCGATCAGGTCTATCGTCAT
>JAQVEQ010000284.1 GCA_028697875.1 Novosphingobium sp.
GGGCACTTAGGGGCGGGGGCGTGAGCGAATTCAGGCAGGACCCCACCACTGGCGAGTGGACCATCATCGCACCGGCAAGGGGCCTGCGCCCGCATGAGCCGAAAACGGGCGGCGGCACCCCGGACGCCCCGCCTGCCGATTACGATCCCGCCTGCCCATTCTGCCCCGGCAACGAGCACATGCTGCCGCCACTCGTCGAAGAGAAGGCGCACGAAGGGCGGCCCGGCGGCTGGTACACCCGTGTCGTACCCAACAAGTTCCCCATTCTCGCCCAGGACGAAGGGTGGCCGGACGACCCCCTGGCGGGCGGCTATGGGCGGCACGAAGTCATTATCGAGACGCCGCGGCATGGCGCGGACCTGCCGGACCTGCACCCGGACGAGGCGCTGGCGGTAATTGACACTTGGCAGGGCCGTTTCCGCGCGGCGCTGGCGCTGCCGGGGATCGAGGCGGTCATCCTGTTCCGCAATCGCGGGAAGGGGGCGGGGGCTTCCATCGCGCATGCCCATTCGCAACTGGTCGCGCTGCCGATGGTGCCGCCACGGCTGGCGGTGGCCCATGCCCATGCGCTTGCCCATTGGGAAGACCATCGCGGGTGCGCGACATGCGATTACCTGCGGCGGGAACGCGAAACGGGTGAGCGGGTGGTGGAGCATTCCGGGCCATTCGCGGTGCTGGTCCCGTTCGCACAACAGGCTCCGTTCGAGCAGTGGATCGTCCCGCGCGATCACCGGCCCTTGTTCGGGCAAGAGGGCGCGGAAGAGCGCAGGGCGCTTGCAGGTGCGATCCAGCGGGCGATCCGGCGGTTGAAGGCCGTCGCCGGCGACGTGGCTTACAATCTCGCTCTCGAACCGGGCTCGCCGGAGGCACGGCACGAACCGGCTACCCACTGGAAGATGCGGGTGATCCCCGATCTCGTCACGCCCGGCGGGTTCGAAATGGTTTCCGGGCTGTCCGTCGATCCCGGTTCGCCGGAAGCCGACGTCAGCCGCCTGCGCGAGGCGCCCGGCGCGGCTTAGGAACCCGCCTGCGCCGCTTCGGCCACGGTCCGGTAGAGGTTCTCGCGCCCGAGCTTGTCCAGGAAACCGCTCCATTCGAGGTCGCGCTGCGCCCGGTCCGATTCCAGCCGGGCAAGGGCAACGCGGATGCCGCTCGCGCGCAATTCGCCGATCAGGGTGCCGAGCAGGTCCGCGCCGGTCAGGTCGACTGCCAGCACGCCGGCGCATTCCAGCACCACCACTTTCGGCGGGTTCTGGCGCTGTGCGATGCGCGTGCGGATGGAACCGGCGATCGTATCGGCATTGGCGAAGTTGATCGGGGACGACAGGCCCAGCACCAGCGTGTCGCCTCGCGTGTCGGTTCGTTCGGCTTCCGGGCGGTGCCACCAGACGGTCGTGCCCGGCACTTGGTCGAGTTCCACGACCGCAGGCCGCAGGAGAGGCATTGTCGCATAGGCAAGCGACATGATGATCGCGAGCGGCAGGCCGACCTGCAGGGGCAGCAGCACGACCAGCGCGGCGGTCGCCAGGGCGACGAGGCCTTCGGCCCGGCTGCGCCGGAGCAGGTCGGGCAAGCCGGCCGATTCCAGCAGGTGGATGGCGATATAGACAAGGACCCCGGCCAAGGCGGCAGCGGGCAGTTCGGCGAGCACCTTGCCGCCCAGCAACACCAGGGCAAGACCGGTCAGGGCGGCCCCGAAACCGGCGAGCTGGCTGGTCGCGCCGGTCATTCTCAGCAGTGCGGTGCGCGGGGGGCTGGAATCGACCGGAAAGCTCCCGATGGCGGCGGCGGCAAGGTTGGCGACCCCCACGGTGCCGAGCGCGTCGCGCCGCGTGCCGCCGGAATCGCTCCCGCCCTGGCGCAGGACGACGACCGTTTGCGACAGGCACAGGAAGGACAGGCTGAGCGTTGCGGGAAGCAGTGCAATGGAATCCCCTGCATCGAAGGCGGGCCACGCCAGGCCAAGCGCTCCGGCCGCTGCCGGAACCCGCATGAAGACATGGCCTGCGGGGTCCCACGCCACGGCGACAGCGATGGCGGCGGCCATGGCGAACAGTGGACCGGGCAGGCGCTTGCTGTAGCGGCGCGAAAGCAGGCAGACGGAGGCGACCGCCAGCGTCATGGCCAGCGGCGGGAAGCGGGCGGCCCCTATTTGCCCGAACGTCGCGGCGATCATGGGCACGGGGGCCCGGGCGGAAAGGTGCAGCCCCAGCATGTTGGGCAGCAGCCCGGCCAGGATATGGACCGCGATGCCTGTCAGCATGCCGGCTGCCACCGCCTTGGACAGGAGGTTGGCGATCCATTCGAGCCGCGCCAGCGCAATGCCCGTCAGCACGAGGCCCAGCATCAGCGCGAGGAGGGCCGCGCTCCCTGCCGCAGACCCGGCGACCACGACCGCCACGACCGGCGCGATGGTCGAATCCGCGCCGACCGACAAGGTTCGATGGCGGGACACCGCAAGCGCCACCAGCGACGCGGCGGCGAAGACGGCGAGGCCCTGGGCGGCAGGCATCCCGGCCAGCCGCGCGGTGGCCAGCTGTTCGGGAATGGCGATGGCGGCAAGGCTCAGCGCCGCAATCAGGTCGCGCTGGAGCCGGGCGCCGCGCAGCGTCGGCAGCAGCTTCATTTCGCGGCCTTGACCGCCTTGTGATAGCGCCTGCGGATGGCCGCCAGGCTGACCCGCAGCGGCGGCGTGCGCAGCCCCATGCTTTCCAGAGTGTCGGCGATGATCCGCGCCACCACGAAATTGCGCACCCACTTGTGGTCGGACGGGACGACGAACCACGGGGCCTGCGCGGTCGACGTGCGGGCCAGCGCTTCCTCGTAAGCCTCGGTGTAGCTGTCCCAGAAAGTGCGTTCGCTGTAATCGGACTCGCTGATCTTCCACTGCCGCGCGGGATCGTCCAGCCGCTTGGCGAAACGGTCGAGCTGTTCCTCCGGGCTGATGTGGAGGAAGAATTTGAGGATGCGTGTGCCGTTGGCCATGATCTGCGCTTCGAAGGCGTTGATCTGGTCGTAACGGGCGCGCCAGACATCTCCCGGCACCAGTTCGTGAACGCGGGTGACCAGCACGTCCTCGTAGTGCGAGCGGTTGAAGATCGCGACTTCGCCGCGCCCCGGCGCGGCGCGGTGGACGCGCCAGAGGAAATCGTGCGCCGCTTCCT
>JAQVEQ010000064.1 GCA_028697875.1 Novosphingobium sp.
TCGGCGGCGGCGGCGGCGGCAGTTCCGGCTCCGGTTCCGGCTCTTCCTTGATGTCGATCGTTGTCACGCGCTGCGCGACCTTCTTGACCGCTTCGAAAGCGAGGCCCGTAACCAGGCCATAACCAAGAAGGACGTGGAGCAGGGCAACGATAACCAGCGCAATAACGCGATTGCCGCTCGTCTTTTGGTCAGCGTAAGCCATTCAGTCGCATCACTCCATTCAGCTCCCCCGGACAATCCCGGGCCACGCCAGAAACGGGATCGGCCTCACCGCCCCGGCGCAAAAATCCAAATTTTCTACCCTGCCAGTCCGGCCGGATGGCCTCCCGTTGCCCTGATCAATTTTTCCCTCAAGGCACTTGCAACGTGGAATTTGCTTCCTACGCCGCTTTTTTCCGGCTCTTTAACTGCGAAGCACTGCATGCGCAAACGCTTTATCGGTTAATCAACGATTCAAGCGTCTGGTGCCAAACCGCTTGCGGCAGGCAGTGGATTTCTCTCCGGTCTGGCATGCAGGGGCGGCAGGCGGTAAGGTCCGGAAATGCAAATGCGAATGTTTCGGAAACAAGGTGTCCTGGCCGTTTGTGCGGGGCTTGCGCTCGCCGAGGGTGCGGGGCCGCTCGGCGGCGCGCCTGTTGCGGCGGCAGCGCCCTCCGCAACGCCGCTGACTTACGCGGACCTTGCCGATCTGGCCGATCCGGCGCAGCTGGTCGCCCGGGTGAAAGTGACTCGCCAGGCAGTGGTGGAACCGGCGCGCGCGCCGGGCCTCGCTGTCGGCCATGTCCGGCTCTATGTCACTGCCAGACCGCTGGAAACGCTGGCCGGTCCGGCGCTTGTGGCAAAGGCCGTGCATTACCTCGTCGATCTCCCGGTCGGTCCGGACCGGCGCGTGCCGAAAGTGACCGGCAAGGAAGCGGTGGTTTTCGCCCGTGCCGTTCCCGGCAGGCCGGACGAATTGCAGCTGGTGGCGCCCGATGCCCAGGTCCCGGCCGACCCGGCGCTGCTGGCCCGCCTTGCGCCCCTGCTGGCCGAACTGTCCGCCCCGGACGCGCCGCCGCGCATCACCGGCGTGCGCGATATCCTGTCCGTCGACGGCAATCTCGCGGGCGAATCCGAAACGCAGCTGTTTCTCGACAGCGATGCCGGCCCGGTGCTGGTTTCGGTCGTCCGGCGGCCGGGCATGGCGCCGGCGTGGAGCGTGTCGTGGTCCGAACTGGTCGACCAGGCCGCCCGCCCGCCCGTGCCTGAAACCCTTTCCTGGTACCGCCTTGCCTGCAGCCTGCCCAGCCGCTTGCCGCCGGGGGCGAACCTGGCCAGCGACGCAGCCGACCGGGAGCGGGCGGTGCGGGATTATGCGCTGGTCCGGCAGGAACTGGGGGCCTGCCCGCGCACTCGCGATTGACGCCTGCGATTGGCGCCTGCGAATGACAGGGGCGGGATCGAACCGGCCGCGACTACGGCCTCTGGCCTTTGTCTTCCGCTTACCCTAGGGCGCTTTCTCTTCGCGCCGCGGTGCCATGAGGCGGCTGGCGGGCGCATGACAATTGCACGAAGGGGGCATGAATGGCCGAACCGTTGCGAATCGCCCTGGCCGGGCTCGGTACCGTGGGTGCCGGCGTGATTCGTCTGCTGGACGTGAACCGCGAGCTGATCGCCCGCCGCGCGGGGCGCGACATCGCGATTGTCGCGGTCAGCGCGCGCGACCGCTCGAAGGATCGCGGGGTCGACCTCTCGCGGTTCGCCTGGGAAGACGACATGACGGCGATGGCCGCGCGCGAGGAAGTGGATGTCGTGGTCGAACTGGTCGGGGGATCGGATGGCCCGGCCCTGACTCTCGCCCGCAACGCGATTCGCGAAGGCAAGTCGCTGGTCACCGCCAACAAGGCTATGATCGCTCATCACGGCCTGTCGCTCGCCCGGGAAGCCGAGGCGGCGGGGGTCGCTCTCAAGTTCGAAGCCGCGGTCGCGGGCGGTATCCCGGTCATCAAGGGGCTGCGCGAAGGCGCGGCCGCCAATGCGATCGAACGGATTTACGGGATCCTCAACGGCACCTGCAATTACATCCTCTCGACCATGGAGGACACCGGACGCGATTTCGGCGACGTGCTCGGCGAAGCGCAGCGGCTCGGTTATGCCGAAGCCGATCCGACCTTCGACATCGAAGGGATCGATGCCGCTCACAAGCTTTCGATTCTGGCCTCGATCGCCTTCGGCGCGGAACTGGATTTCGCCAATGTCGACACGACCGGCATTTCCGCCCTGCGCGCGGCCGACATCGCCCAGGCCGAATCGCTCGGCTACGTCATCCGCCTGATCGGCATGGCCGAGACCGAGGCCGGCGAAGGCCGGCAGCCGCGGCTGTTCCAGCGGGTCCAGCCCTATCTCGTGCCCTACGGCCACCCGCTCGCCCATGTCGACGGGGCGACCAATGCGGTGGTGACCGAAGGCAACTTCTCGGGCCGCCTGCTGTTCCAGGGCGCCGGCGCGGGCGACGGGCCGACCGCCAGTGCGGTGGTCGCGGACCTGATCGACATCGCCCGGGGCGAGGCCGGGGCACCGTTTTCCGTGCCCGTCGGCGAGCTGGAGAAGCTCGTTCCAGCGGAATCGGGGCACCGCATGGGCCGCCGCTACATCCGTTTCGCAGTGAACGACCGGCCGGGCGTCCTGGCCGAGATCACCGCGGCGATGCGCGATGCCGGCGTCTCCATCGAGAGCTTGATCCAGAAGGGACGGCCCGAGGAAGGCGGCGAGGTGCTGGTCGCCATCGTCACGCACGAAGGCCCGGAAAGCTGCGTCACCACGGCGTTGCACCTGCTCGAAGGCTCGCCCAGCCTGACTGCGCCTCCGCTGGTGATGCAACTGCTTGCAACCTGATTGCAGCGCGCCTGCATTACCCTTGCAGTATTGCCGCCCGTATTGCCCCATGCCGGACCAGCGCCTAAGGCCCCCGGCACACGTCATTCAGGATTAGGTACCGATGTCCGACAAGACCGCCACTCCCGCCAGCAGCGTACTCGACCGCGTGCTGGTCCTCGAATTGGTCCGCGTGACCGAAGCTGCCGCTGTCGCCGCCTCCAAGCTGATCGGCCGCGGCGATGAAAAGGCCGCAGACCACGCCGCCGTCGAAGGCATGCGCAAGGCTTTCGACGAACTCTACATCGACGGTACCGTCGTGATCGGCGAAGGCGAACGCGACGAAGCGCCGATGCTCTATATCGGCGAGAAGGTCGGCGGCGCGCCGGGCAAGGGCCCGAAGATCGACATCGCACTCGACCCGCTGGAAGGCACGACCATCACCGCCAAGGCCGGCCCTAACGCGCTGGCCGTCCTGGCGGCGGCGGAAAAGGGTTGCCTGCTGAACGCGCCCGACGTCTACATGGACAAGCTGGCGGTCGGCCCCGGTTATCCCGAAGGGATCATCGACCTTGCCAAGACGCCGAGCGAAAACGTCAAGGCCGTGGCCGAAGCCAAGGGCGTCCAGCCCAACGAAATCATCGTCTGCGTGCTGGACCGCCCGCGCCATGCGGACCTGATCGCGGAACTTCGCGAACTGGGCTGCGGCATCCAGCTGATTCCCGACGGCGACGTCGCCGGGGTGATCGCGGTGACCGACCCGGACACCACGGTCGACATCTACATGGGCCAGGGCGGCGCGCCGGAAGGCGTGCTGGCGGCTGCGGCCCTGCGCTGCGTCGGCGGCCAGTTCAACGGCCGCCTCGTCTTCCGCAACGACGACGAGAAGGCGCGCGCGCGCAAGTGGGGCATCGACGACCTCAACCGGATCTACAAGCTCGAAGACCTCGCCAAGGGCGACTGCATCTTCGCCGCCACGGGTGTGACGGACGGCTCGCTGCTCGATGGCGTCAAGCGGCTGCGCGGCGGCAAGATGACGACCGAAAGCGTGGTGATGCGGGCCAGCTCCGGCACGGTCCGCTGGGTACGCGGCGAACACCGCACCAACTGATCCATTCTGTCACAAATCCCCGGTCCTGTTTCCGGGGCAGTTGCATTCGGCCCCGGCTCGATTAGAGCCGGGGCAGCGATTCTCTTGCAAAATATAAAAGGGGGCACCCCGCAATGAAGATCATGGCCGGCAATTCCAACCTGCCGCTGGCCCGGGCCATCGCCGGTTATCTCGAACTGCCGCTGACGGACGCGGCGGTGCGGCGTTTCGCGGACGAGGAAATCTTCGTCGAGATACACGAGAACGTGCGTGGCGAAGACGTCTTCATCGTCCAGTCGACCAGCTACCCGGCGAACGACAACCTGATGGAACTGCTGATCTGCATCGATGCGCTCAAGCGCGCTTCGGCCCGGCGGATCACTGCGGTCGTGCCGTACTTCGGCTATGCCCGGCAGGACCGCAAGCCCGGCCCGCGCACGCCGATCTCGGCCAAGCTGGTGGCGAACCTGATTACCGAAGCGGGGGCCGACCGCGTCCTGTCGGTCGATCTCCACGCCGGCCAGATCCAGGGTTTCTTCGACATCCCGACCGACAACCTCTATGCCGCGCCCGCCATGGCCGCGGATATCCAGGCGCGCTACGGCGACCAGGAACTGATGGTCGTCTCGCCCGACGTGGGGGGCGTGGTCCGCGCCCGCGCGCTGGCCAAGCGGCTCGACAACGCCCCGCTGGCGATTGTCGACAAGCGCCGCGACCGTCCGGGCGAATCGGAAGTGATGAACATCATCGGCGAGGTGAAGGGCCGCCACTGCATCCTGATCGACGACATCGTCGATTCGGGCGGCACGCTGTGCAACGCGGCGCAGGCCCTGCTGGACAACGGCGCGAAGAGCGTCGTGGCCTATATCACCCACGGCGTGCTTTCCGGCGCGGCGGTGCAGAAGGTCAACAATTCCGCGCTCAAGGAACTTGTCATCAGCGACACGATCCTGGCGACCGACGCGGCGAAGGAATCGGACCGCATCCGCATCCTGTCCATCGCCACGCTCATCGGCGAGGCAGTGCGCCGCATCGCCGACGAAAGCTCGGTTTCCAGCCTGTTCGACTGAGCGGCGGGACGGGCGTGAAACTCGACGCCGAAATCGCTCTGGTCCAGCGGCTGGCCGATGCCGCGCGCGCGGCCATCCGCCCGCATTTCCGCGAGCCTGTCGCGACCGAGCGCAAGGACGATGCGACGCCGGTCAGCATTGCCGACCGCGAGGCGGAAGAGTCGATGCGCCGCATCCTCATGGCCGAATGCCCGGATGACGGGATCGTGGGCGAGGAATTGGGCACTATTGCCGGCACGTCGGGCCGCCAGTGGGTGCTCGACCCGATCGACGGGACGGCGGCTTTCCTCGCCGGGCGGCCGATCTTCGGAACGCTGGTCGCGCTGATGGTCGACGGTTTCCCGGTGCTCGGGCTGATCGACCAGCCGATCACGGGCGAGCGCTGGCTCGGGGTGACCGGCCAGCCGACCACGCTCAACGGCAAGCCCATACGCACGCGCCCGTGCAAGGACCTTGCGTCCGTGACGCTTGCCACGACCGGGCCGCACTATTTCGACGACCACGACGGCGAACATTTCATGGGGCTGGCGGCCAGGACCGACCATCGCCGCATGGTCATGGGCGGCGACTGCTACAATTACGCCATGCTCGCGACCGGCCAGATCGACGTGGTCTGCGAGGCCGGGCTGAAGCTTTACGATTTCGCCGCGCTGGTGCCGGTGGTCGAAGGCGCGGGCGGGGTGATGTGCGACTGGAACGGCGATCCGCTCCATGCCGGGTCAGACGGCCACGTGCTGGCGCTGGGCGATCCGGCGCGGCTCGACGACGTGGTCGAAGCGCTCTCCTGCCACCACTGACGATTCGCACGGGGGGCGTGAACCGCATGGGCAGGCCCTTCTTCTTTTACGGTACGCTCCAGCAGGGCCTCGCCCGGGGCGAGGCCGCGCGGCTCGTCGCCGGGCTGGGCGAGGGCGTTTCGGCCTTGGTGCGCGGCGCGCTGTTCGCGCTCGACGACCCGCATGGGTGCTATCCGGTGCTGGTTTCGGGCGGCAGCCGTCGGGTGACGGGCCGGGTGGTCGATTGCCCCGGCGACCGGCGCTGGCTGGCGCAGATGGACGCTTACGAAGGGGCGGAATACCGCCGCTGCCCGGTCCGGGCGCGGCTGGCGGACGGTTCTACCGTCATGGCGCAGGCCTATTTCTATGCGCGCCGCCGGGGCGCGGGGCTCGTCCCGATCGCTCATGGCGATTTCGCGCGGTTCCTCGCCGAAACGGGCCGCGCGCCGCTCAACCGCTGAAACGCTTGCCTTTTGGGCGATGTGCCCCTAAAGGCGCGCCCTTCATCGACACGTAATCGACGGGCCGGCCTGGCTGGAAGGGCTGCCAGGGCTGGCCGGACGTGTCCCTGACAAAGGAGACGAAAATGCCCAAACTGAAGACCAAGAGCGGTGTGAAGAAGCGCTTCAAGCTTACCGCGACCGGCAAGGTGAAGCACGGCGTGGCCGGCAAGCGCCACCGCCTGATCAGCCACAACGGCAAGTATATCCGCCAGAACCGCGGGACCGACGTGATCTCTGACGCTGACGCGAAGACGATCAAGAAGTGGGCCCCCTACGGCCTCAACTGAGACAGGAGTACTAGCCAATGCCCCGTATCAAACGTGGTGTAACCACGCGCGCCAAGCACAAGCGGATTCTGGATCAGGCGAAGGGCTATCGCGGCCGTCGCAAGAACACGATTCGCATCGCCCGCCAAGCTGTCGAGAAGGCCGGCCAGTACGCCTATCGCGACCGCAAGGTGAAGAAGCGGAATTTCCGCGCCCTGTGGATCCAGCGTATCAACGCTGCCGTTCGCGCCGAAGGCCTGAGCTATTCGCAGTTCATGCATGGCGTGAAGCTCGCCGGCATCGAACTGGACCGCAAGGTCATGGCCGACCTCGCCATGAACGAAGGCAATGCCTTCGCGGCGATCGTCGCACAGGCGAAGCAGAGCCTGGCCTGAACGGTCCGGCAGGCCTTTCCGGTTAACGGCAATAGCTGTCGTTAAACGCGAAACGGCAACAATATCAGGGGCGTGCGCAGTAAAAATTGCGCGCGCCCCTTTCGCGTGCGGTAAGTTCGCGCTATCTCTGCCTATCGGAAGGGTAGGCAAATACAGCCCCTTCCATTGGGGGAAAAGGCGACTGCATGGCCGCAAGGTGCAATATCGATGTGCGGTTTTTTCCACCTCCACCGGAGCTGGACGGCTGTTTTTCGACATTCTACCGGGCGATCTTCACCATGCCGGATGGTGAAAGGGTCAAGGACTACCTGCAGCCCGAATGGGGCAATATGCGGTTTTTCCGGGGCGATGCGCCCGATGCCCAGGTGGCGGGCGGAGATCGCCTGTCGCGTGCGCGTTTCACCGCGACCGGTCCCAGTGCACTGCCGACCGAATTCCATCTCGGCACCACGCGCATGTGGGGCGTGGGCCTCTTCCCGCTGGGGTGGGCCAAGTTCATGCTCGCGCCCGCTGGCGAACTGGCCAATGGGCTGGTCGATGGCGAAACGCATCCCGCTTACGCCAATTTCGCGGATCTCGCGGCCAACCTGTTCGAGGACGAGCCGGACGACGAACGCGAATATTGCCGGCTGCTGGGCCGCTTCCTGGAGCTGAACCGGCCCCATCCCGACCAGGACAGGATCATCGCGGTCCATGCCGCGCTGGTCGATCCTGCGCTGGTCAGCGTGTCCGAAATGGCCGACCGTGCGGGGCTCAGCCAGCGCACGCTGGAAAGGCTGTGCCGCCGCGCCTTCGGCTTTTCGCCCAAGCGGCTGTTGCGGCGCCAGCGCTTCATGCGCAGCCTGGCGGCCTTCATGCTGGCCAAGGGGACGGAACGGAGCTGGTCCGATGCGATCGATCCCCACTATCACGACCAGGCGCATTTCGTGCGCGACTTCCGGGCTTTCATGACCATGAGCCCGCGCCAGTATGCCGCGCTCGAGCATCCGATCCTGACCGCGTTCATGCCGGAAAGGGCGCGGATCTGGGGCTCGCCCGCGCAGACGCTCGACAGGCCCGAACGCTAGCATTCCCCCACATCCGGAGGCGCCCGTTGCGGATTCGCTCGGCAGGCCCTAGAGCGCGCCCCAATTCAGTCAGGAATCCGCCGAGGAGTATTTAAGGTGACGATCGAAACGATGGGCAGCGAAGCGCTGGCGCGCATCGCCGCGGCCGACGATGCGGCCGCGCTGGAAAGCCTGCGGGTCGAATTCCTCGGCAAGCAGGGCTCGGTTTCCGCCCTGCTCAAGACGCTCGGCAAAATGAGCCCGGAGGACCGCCAGGTCGAGGGGCCCAAGATCCACGCCCTGCGCGAATCCGTGCAGAATGCGCTGGCCGAACGCAAGGCGGCGCTCGATGCCGCGGCGCTGGCGCAGAAGCTGGCGGCGGAAACGCTCGACCTGACGCTGCCCGCGCCGGAAGTGCCGCAGGGCTCGGTTCACCCGGTCAGCCAGGTGATGGACGAACTGGCGGAAATCTTCGCCGACATGGGTTTCGCCGTCGCCACCGGGCCGGAGATCGAGGACGACTGGCACAACTTCACCGCGCTCAACATGCCGGAAAGCCACCCGGCGCGCGCCATGCACGATACGTTCTACCTGCCCGACGAGGCGCCCGGCGGCGGCCGGATGGTGCTGCGCACGCATACCAGCCCGGTGCAGGTCCGCAGCATGAAGGCGCAGGGCGCGCCGATCCGCATCATCGCCCCGGGCCGCGTCTATCGCAGCGATAGCGACGCGACCCACACGCCGATGTTCCACCAGGTCGAAGGGCTGGTGATTGGCGAGGGCATTCATCTCGGCCATCTCAAGTGGACGCTGGAAACCTTTCTCAAGGCCTTCTTCGAGCGTGAGGACATCGTCCTGCGCCTGCGCCCGTCCTATTTCCCCTTCACCGAACCGTCCGTGGAAGTCGACGTCGGCTTCGCGATCGAAAGCGGGTCCGATGGAAAGGACAGGCGGGTGCTCGGCGGCAGCGGCGATGAACCCGGCCATGGCTGGATGGAACTGCTCGGCAGCGGGATGGTCAACCGCCGGGTGATCGAAATGTCCGGGCTCGACCCCGACAAGTGTCAGGGCTTCGCCTTCGGCGTCGGCGTCGATCGCCTTGCGATGCTGAAATACGGGATGGACGATTTGCGCGCTTTCTTCGACGGCGACGTGCGCTGGCTCAGGCACTACGGCTTCTCGCACCTCGATCAGCCGACCCTTTCCGCAGGCGTGGGAGCACGCGCATGAAGTTCTCCCTCACCTGGCTCAAGCAGTACCTCGAAACCGGCGCCGACGCGGCGGAGATCTCGGCCAAGCTCAACGCCATCGGCATCGAAGTCGAAGGGATCGAGGACCCGGCGGAAAAGCTCGCCGGTTTCCGCGTGGCGAAAGTGCTGACCGCCAGGCCGCACCCCGATGCGGACAAGCTGCAGGTGCTGACCGTCGACACTGGCGAGGGCGAACCGTTGCAGGTCGTCTGCGGTGCGGCCAATGCCCGCGCCGGGCTGGTCGGCGTGCTCGGTACGGCGGGCGCAGTGGTCCCGGCCAACGGGATGCAGTTGCGCAAGTCGGCCATTCGCGGCGTCGAATCGAACGGCATGATGTGTTCGACGCGCGAACTCGAACTGGGCGACGATCACGAAGGCATCATCGAACTGCCGGCAGACGCGCCGGTCGGCACGCCGATCGCGGAGTATCACGGTACGTCGCCGGTGTTCGACGTGGCGATTACGCCCAACCGCCCGGACTGCATGGGCGTTTACGGGATCGCGCGCGATCTCGCCGCCGCCGGGCTCGGCACGCTCAAGCCGCTCGGTATCCAGCCGGTTGCGGGCAGCTTCCCCTGTCCGGTCGCCATCCGCACCGACGATCCCGATGGATGCCCGGCCTTCTTCGGCCGCGTGATCCGGGGCGTGACCAACGGCGCCTCGCCCGAATGGATGCAGGAGACCTTGCGCGCGGCGGGCCAGCGGCCGATTTCGGCACTGGTCGACATTACCAATTACGTGATGCTTGCCTTCGGCCGCCCGGCCCATGCCTACGATCTTGCCAAGCTGACCGGCGCGGTGTTCGCGCGCCGGGCGAAGGAAGGCGAGGAACTGCTCGCGCTCAACGAGAAGACTTACAAGCTCACCCCGGAAATGACGGTGATCGCGGACGAGGCCCATGCGCTGGGCCTTGGCGGCATCATGGGCGGCGAAGGCTCGGGTTGCGAGGAAGGGACGACCGACGTCCTGCTGGAGATCGCCTATTTCGATCCGGAACGGATCGGTGCGACAGGGCGCGCGCTCGGCCTTGCGACCGATGCCCGCAGCCGTTTCGAACGGGGCGTGGATCCGGCCTTCATGGATGCCGGGCTCGATCTGCTTACCGGCCTGATTCTCGAAATCTGCGGGGGTGAGGCTTCCGAGCCGGTTCGTGCAGGCCAGGCGCCGCTGGGAACCAGGACGGTGGCTTACGACCCGGCGCTGGCGGAAACGCTTGGCGGGGTGGCGATCCCGGCGGACGAGCAGAAGCGCATCCTGGCTGCGCTCGGCTTCGAAGCCGGCGCGGACTGGCAGGTTGCCGTGCCCAGCTGGCGGCCCGATGTCGACGGCGCGCCCGATATCGTCGAGGAAGTCGTTCGCATCCACGGGCTCGACAATATCGTCAGCGTCGCCCTGCCGCGCGCGGATGGCGTGGCCCGTCCGACCGCGACGCCGGAACAGGTGACCGAGCGCCGGGTGCGCCGGGCCGCCGCGGCGCGCGGGCTGAACGAAGCCGTGACCTGGTCGTTCCTCCCCGAAGCGCAGGCCGGGCATTTCGCGGACGGCAATGCGGTCCTCTGGACGCTTGAAAACCCGATCAGCGAAGACATGAAGACCATGCGCCCCTCGCTGCTGCCGGGGCTGTTGGCTGCGGCCAAGCGCAATGAGGACCGTGGCGCGTCCTCGGTCCGCCTGTTCGAGATTGGGCGGCGTTACCTGCGCGGGGCCGACGGCACGAGCGACGAGCGGCTGACGCTCGGCGTGCTGCTGGCGGGCGAGAAGACGCCGCGCGGCTGGGCCACCGGCAAGGCCGTGGGCTTCGACGCGTTCGACGCCAAGGCCGAGGCGGAAGCGCTGCTCGGGGCGGCCGGTGCGCCGGTCGGCAATCTCATGGTCATGGGCGAGGCGGGCGAGCAGTTCCATCCGGGCCAGTCGGCCACCTTGCGGCTGGGGCCGAAGAACGTGCTGGCGCGTTTCGGCACGCTGCACCCCGCAACGCTGGAAGCCTTCGACATCGAAGGCCCGGTGGCCGCGGTCGAGATCTACCTCGATGCGGTCCCGGCCAGGAAGAGCGGCGGTTCGTTCGCCCGCACGGCCTACGCGCCGCCCGCGCTGCAGTCGGTCAGCCGCGACTTCGCCTTCCTCGTCGATGCCGACAAGCCCGCCGGGGACGTGCTGCGGGCGGTGAGGAGCGCGGACAAGGCCAACATCGTCGATGCCCGGGTGTTCGACGACTTCCGCGGCCAGGGCGTGCCCGAAGGCAAGAAGTCGCTGGCGATCGAGATCACGCTCCAGCCGGGCGAGAAGAGCTACACCGACGAGGAGATCAAGGCGATTTCCGACAAGGTCGTGGCTGCTGCCGCCAAGCAGGGCGCCGAGCTGCGCGGCTGATTCCAGGGTAAAGCATGACGTCCAATCGCCGCACTTTCGCGATCATCTCGCACCCCGACGCGGGTAAGACCACGCTGACCGAAAAGCTCCTGCTGCAAGGCGGGGCGATCCATCTGGCGGGCGAGGTCAAGGCGCGCGGCCAAGCGCGTCGCGCCCGTTCCGACTGGATGAAGATCGAGCAGCAACGCGGCATTTCGGTCACTTCCAGCGTCATGACGTTCGAGAAGGACGGCGTGACGTTCAACCTGCTCGACACGCCGGGGCACGAGGACTTCTCCGAAGACACCTACCGCACGCTGACGGCCGTGGACTCCGCGATCATGGTGATCGACGCGGCCAAGGGTATCGAGCCGCAGACCCGCAAGCTGTTCGAGGTCTGCCGGTTGCGTTCGGTCCCGATCATCACTTTCGTCAACAAGGTCGACCGCGAAGGGCGCAGCCCGTTCGAAACGCTCGACGAAGTGGCCGATGCCCTGGCGCTCGACGTGTCGCCGCAGAGCTGGCCGGTCGGCATGGGCGGGACGTTCCAGGGCATTCTCGACTTCGCGACCGGCGAGGTCAGCCGTCCCGAAGGCGACAGCAGGGAATTCCTCGGCAAGCGGGAACGGGCCGAACTGCCCGAGGATATCGCCGAGGAAGCCGAACTGGCGCAGGCGGGTTATCCCGAATTCGATCTCGAGGCCTACCGTCACGGGGATCTGACGCCGGTCTATTTCGGCTCGGCGCTCAAGAACTTCGGTGTGACCGAACTGATCGACGCGATCGCCAGATACGCTCCGCCGCCACGGCCGCAGCCGAGCGAGGAGGGCGAAATCAGCCCCGAGCGCGACGAAGTGACCGGCTTCATCTTCAAGGTCCAGGCCAATATGGACCCGCAGCACCGCGACCGCATCGCGTTCATGCGCATGGTGTCCGGCACTTTCAAGCGCGGCATGAAACTGACGCCATCCGGCCTTGGCAAGCCGATCGCCATCCATTCGCCGATCATGTTCTTCGCGCAGGACCGCGAACTGGCCGACACGGCGGAAGCGGGCGACATTATCGGCATTCCCAATCACGGCACCTTGCGCGTGGGCGATACGCTGTCGGAAAAGAACACCGTGCGCTTCACCGGCCTGCCGAACTTCGCGCCGGAAATCCTGCGCCGCGTGGCGCTGAAGGACCCGACCAAGACCAAGCAGCTCAGGAAGGCGCTCGACGACTTGTCGGAAGAGGGCGTGATCCAGGTCTTCTACCCCGAACTCGGCGGGCAGTGGATCGTGGGCGTCGTCGGCCAGCTTCAGCTTGATGTGCTCGTTTCGCGGCTGGAGGCGGAATACAAGGTCGAGGCGATGCTGGAAGCCGCCCCCTTCGATACGGCGCGCTGGCTCAAGGGCGACGGCAAGGTGATCGACCAGTTCGCCCAGTTCAACCGTGCGAACCTCGCCAAGGACCGCGACGGCGACCCGGTATTCCTCGCCAGGTCGGCCTGGGATGTCGGCTACCAGCAGGAAAAGAACCCCGAAATCGCATTCAACGCCACCAAGGAGCGTTGAAGAGGGGGCGAGGGCACCATACCTTCCCGTCCGTGGAACTGAAATTCGCCAGCTACAACATTCACAAGTCCGTCGGCCTCGATGGGCGGCGCGATCCCGAACGGATCCTCGCCATCCTGCATGAGATCGACGCTGACGTGGTGGCGATCCAGGAAGCGGACCGCCGGTTCGGCCAGCGTCCGACAACCCTGCCGCGGCACCTGCTGGAAGAGTGGCACTGGCAAGTCGCGCCGGTGGCCCTGCGCCCGATGAGCATCGGCTGGCACGGCAATGCCCTGCTGGTGCGGCGCGGAATCGACATTCTCGATGCGGAAGCGCTGCACCTGCCGACGCTGGAGCCGCGCGGCGCCGTGCGGGTGGACCTGGGCGTGGAGGGCAAGCGCTTTCGCGCGGTCGGCATGCATCTCGACCTCTCCGGCCTGCGCCGCCGGCACCAGGTCCAGGCCGTCCTGCGCCACATCGGCGAATGCGAGGGCGATTGCCCGACCGTGCTGATGGGCGACCTCAACGAATGGTCGC
>JAQVEQ010000285.1 GCA_028697875.1 Novosphingobium sp.
CCTGGTTCATCGGCACCCAGTTCCCGCCGCTGATCAGCACGGAATAGGTCTTTGCCGCATATTCCTTGCCGCCATAGCCGATGTTGCAACCGTCGAAACAGGGACGGATCTTGCCCGGGTGACGGCCGCTGTTGAAATCGCCGACGCAGGCGTAGAGGCCCTCGCCATTGGCTTCGTAGCCGACCGGGGTCGCGCGTCTGTCGATCGAGCCATTCTTACCCCTCGCCAGGTCCGGCCCATTCCGACCGGCAACCGCGGCCGCCGCGGTGCCGCCGAATGCGATCGCCAGAAGCGTCGCCCGCACGAAGAAATCCCCGACTCTGCCCATGTTGCTCTTCCTTCCATTTCCCGGCGCCGCTCCAGGCATGCCGGCACGTCCGATGTGAAATTCGACTGTTCTCGAGAATGTCCGCCTGGCGCCCCTAACGGAACTGGCTGCACGATCAGCGGCAGCTGTACGATTGTACAGGCTGTTCTGCACCGCCCCCCTTCCTTGGGGGAGGGAGGGCATGGTCCGGGCCGTCTAAGCTTGGCGCCGAACAAGCGCCGCGCCACAAGCGGCGGCACGAAACGAGGAAGCGAGAGTTCCATGAGCAAAGTCATCGTTGCCGGCGTCGGCATGATCCCCTTCGTGAAACCGGGGGCGAACAAGCCCTATCCGGAGATGGCCGCCACCGCGCTGCAGGCTGCCTTCGCCGACGCGAACCTGCCTTACGAGACGGTGCAGCAGGCCTATGTCGGCTATGTTTACGGCGATTCGACCGCGGGCCAGCGCGCGCTCTACGGTTTCGGCATGACCGGGATTCCGGTTTTCAACGTGAACAACAATTGCTCGACCGGTTCTTCCGCCCTGTTCCTTGCCCGTCAGGCGGTCGAGAGCGGCATGGTCGATTGCGCGCTGGCGCTCGGCTTCGAGCAGATGAACCCTGGCGCCCTCGGCTCCGTCTTCCAGGACCGGCCGAGCCCGTTCGAGCCCTTCGACGTCGCGACCGAGGAACTGGTCGGCCACGGCGAGATCCCGCTGGCGTTGCGCTATTTCGGCGGCGCGGGCCTTGCTCACATGCAGCAGTACGGCACGCCGATGGAGACTTTCGCCAAGATCCGCTCGAAGGCCAGCCGTCATGCCGCCAACAACCCGGTGGCCCTGTTCCGCAACGTGGTGACACCCGAGGACGTGATGAACGCGCCGGTCATGTGGCCGGGCGTGATGACGCGCCTGATGGCCTGCCCGCCGACCTGCGGCGCCGCCGCCGCCATCCTGTGCTCGGAAGCCTTCGCCGCCCGCCACGGCATCGATCCTTCCGTCCGCATACGCGCGCAATCCATGACCACCGATACGCCGACGACCTTCGAGGCCCGCGACATGCGTGAGGTGGTCGGCTTCAGCATGGCGAAGGAAGCCGCGCGCCAGGTCTATGACGCCGCGGGCATCGGCCCGGAGGACGTGGACGTGATCGAACTGCACGATTGCTTCGCCCACAACGAGCTGATCACCTATGAGGCGCTCGGCCTCTGCCCCGAAGGGGGCGCGGCGAAATTCGTCGACGATGGCGACAACACCTATGGCGGCAAATATGTCACCAACCCCTCGGGCGGCCTGCTCTCCAAGGGCCATCCGCTGGGCGCCACGGGCCTTGCCCAATGCACCGAGCTCGTCCAGCAGTTGCGCGGCACGGCCGACAAGCGCCAGGTCGAGGGGGCACGTATCGCGCTCCAGCACAATCTCGGCCTCGGCGGCGCCTGCGTCGTCACGCTTTACGAAAGGGCATAAGCCCTAGCGGTCGTGCCACGCCGCCGCCGCCAGCAGGGCGATGGCGGCGGAATAGTAGTCGTCCTCGCTGCGCGGGACTTCGGCCGCGACATCCCGCACCCCGAGGACAAGGCCGGCGACGGCGCGCATGCCCCGGCCGGCCTGATAATCGGCCGTGGCGCCCGTGGCGAGATCGACCCAGGCCGGCAGGTTTTCGATGCGCGCCGCGAAATAGGCATGCAGAGCATCGAATTGTTCCGCCGGCCCCCGCCCCCAGGCGAGATAGAGCGGCACGCGCAAGGCATCATAGCCAAAGCGCGGCGCCCAGCCGGGCGCCGGCGCCAGCCGTCCGTCCCCGGTCACCACCAGCCAATCGGGCGGCAGGCCGTGGCGCCCGAAGCGCGCGTCGCGCAGCAGGGCGAGACTGTCGGCGATCAACCGGTCCCAGCCCTCCGCCGGGGCCGCCGCGTGGAAATCGGCGAAGGCGGGGAAAATCAGGTAGGACGGGTTGACGATCACGTCGCCCGGCTTGCCATCCTTGCCTTCGACACGGAAGCCCTCGACCCCCGGCAGGAGCAGGAAGCGCCCCGACGCCTCCACCACCAGTTTCTGGCGGATGGCGGCGCGAATTTCCGCCGCCGCCGCCGCAAGTTCCGGATCCTGCCAGCGCGCGGCACCGCGCATCAGGGCCCAGGCGATGAAAATATCGCCATCGGCCGCGTCGTTGGGGTCGGAGACCGGATTTTCCGCGCCGGGCACGTAACGCCACGAGAACAGGGCATCGTCCTTGCGCCGCAGGTGATCGCGCGTCCAGCGCCAGATCCGGCTGAAGGCCCGGCGGTAATCGGCGGCGACGGCCAGCAGCATGCCGAAGCCCTGGCCTTCGCTGTGGCTGACGCCGTCGTTGCCGTTGTCGATCACCCTGCCGTCATCGCGCAGGAAACGGCCCTTGAAGTCGGTCCAGGGCACCGGAGCCTGCGCATGCCCCGCCCCGGTACCGAAGGAAACACTCAGGACCAGCATCAGGGCGAGCAGGCGCAGCGCCGCACGCATGTCTAGCGGCCGTAGACCAGTTCGATTGCCTCGCCCGTACCGGCGCCGGTGTGCCGGGCCTTGAGGTCGGCCCCGCCGCCGGCGTGGCTCAGCCAATGGCCATAAAGCCCTTCGAGCAGGGCGGCAGCGGCCTGCCCGGCCGCGGATGACAGGTGGAACGGCAGGCCGCCATGACGGATGCGGATCCCAGCCTCCACCTCGGTCAGCTTCACCCAGCCCCAGCGCCGCGGTGTCAACTGCGTGTTCATCGCGGCTTCGAGGGCTTCGAGCGTCTCGACCGCCGCAAGGTTCATCTCGCGCGCCATATGGGCACCGACGAGGCGCAGGAAGGCAGCCGCGTC
>JAQVEQ010000286.1 GCA_028697875.1 Novosphingobium sp.
GGCAAGCGCCGCGCGCACCACATAGCGATCCGCGAGGCGACGCAGCGGTGCGGTCGCATGGGCATAGGTCGCCGCCATAGCCGCATGCCAGGTGCGCTCCCCCTCGCGCCAGGGCACATAGGAGGCGCGCTCGCCCGCACGGCGTATCGCCAGCATGAAGGCGGCCTGTTTCGGATCGGCCGGGTCGAGCGTGCGCTCATATTGAGAGAGCGGCTCCATGTCCGGCCAGACAAGGCCGAAGGCGCGCGCCGTCTGGCGCAGGCGGTGGACGGCCTTCGCATCCGGCTCCGGCATTACCCGGAACAACCCGGTGCGATGGGCCAGCAGCATGTCGGCGACCGCCAGATTGGTGGCCAGAGACAGGGCCGCGTTATTCTCCTCGCTGGCAAGGCGCGGGCGGAACAGCAATTCATAATGGCCGTTGCCCAGCGGGGCGACTTCCTGTTCCGGCGGATCGACGCGGGCGGCGCCGCGCCGGTCCTCGGCCCGGCGAATCCGGCTCGCCAGTTCCCCGAAATCCGGCGGCAGGTCGTCGGCGCACACATGGGCATAAGCGAGCTTGGCCCGGCTGCGGATCAGGGCGCGTTCCACGCCGTCGAGCCGTACTTCTCCTTCCGGATCGACGCGGACAGTGAAGATCACCGCCGGGCGCGGGCCATCGGGCAACAGGCTGGCGACCTGCTCCCCCAATATCGGGGGATAGAGCGCGGCCTTGCCGTCGGGCAGATATTGGCTGGTCCCGCGTTTCCATGCCTCGGCGTCGATCGGGTCGCCATCGGACACGAACCAGGCGACATCGGCAATCGCATAATGGAGCAGCAGGTCGGCCCCCGCCCGCTCGATCGCCAGCGCCTGATCGAGATCGGTCGAACTGGCCGGATCGAGCGTGACGAAGGGGCGGCCGGTGCGGTCGGCATGATCGGTGGGCGTTCGCCGCGCTGCCTGTTCCGCCGCAGCGAGGACCGGTGCGGGAAAGGCGGCGGGCACCCTGAATTGCTGACGAATATCGGTAAGGCCGCGTGCGAGAGCGCCGCTTTTATCGACGAGCGCCTTCACCTCTCAGCCTCCCTTCCTATGTCTCCGGCTTTGTCGCCGTCCGCTTTGACCGGCTTCCGGCCCTCGCTCCCCTGTCGGTCGGTGAGGGCCGGATGGCGGCGTTATACGTCGAGATTGGCGACGTTGAGGGCGTTGTCCTGAATGAATTCGCGGCGCGGTTCGACCACATCGCCCATCAGGCGCGTGAAGATTTCATCCGCGACATCGGCCTGCTCGATTTCGACCCGCAGCATCGAGCGCGCATTGGGATCGAGCGTGGTTTCCCAAAGCTGTTCCGCGTTCATTTCGCCCAGGCCTTTATAGCGCTGGATCGCCAGCCCCTTGCGCCCGGCGGCGAGCACGGCTTCGAGCAGGTCGCTCGGCCGGCTGACGGCCACGCTGCCGCGTGCGGCAGCGGCGGGGGCCGCTTCTTCGCCCTCGTCTCCGGCCGGTGCGGCCATGTCGGTGGTGGCCTTGATCGGCACCAGACGGTTGGGATGGCGATAATTTTCCGCCTGTTCGGCGACGATACCGTGCAGCTTGCGCGCTTCCGCGCTGCCGATGAACGATCCTTCGATCACCATATGGTCGGTGACGCCGCGCCAGTGGCGCTGGAAATGGAAGCCGCCTTCTTCCGACATGTCGGCCGACCAGTTGCCTTCCAGATCATGGGAAGCAACCCATGCGACCGTGTCGGCGAGCTTTTGCGCCCGGCCCGCATCGTCCAGTTCGACATCGAGCGCGCCGTTGATCGCCAGCGCCTCGATCAGGCGCGCATCATAGCGGCGCGGGACATAGCGCATCACCGCCTGCATCCGCCGCGCATGTTCGATCAGCACGCGCAGATCCTCGCCCCGGCGCACGCCGCCGGCACTTTCCAGCGCCATGGTGTCGACGCCGTTATCGACCAGATATTGTTCCAGCGCGCCATCGTCCTTGAGGTACACTTCCGAGCGCCCGCGCGTCGCTTTGTAAAGCGGCGGCTGGGCGATGTAGAGATGCCCCGCCTCGATGATCTGCGGCATCTGGCGATAGAAGAAGGTGAGCAGCAGCGTACGGATATGCGCGCCGTCCACGTCGGCGTCGGTCATGATGACGATCTTGTGATAGCGCAGCTTTTCCAGATTGAAATCGTCGCGAATGCCGGTGCCCATCGCCTGAATGAGGGTGCCGATTTCGCGACTGGACAGCATCCGGTCGAACCGGGCGCGTTCCAAGTTCAATATCTTGCCGCGCAGGGGCAGGATCGCCTGGAAATGGCGGTCGCGGCCCTGTTTGGCGGAACCGCCCGCCGAATCGCCCTCGACCAGGAACAGTTCGGACTTGGCCGGATCGCGTTCCTGACAATCGGCGAGCTTGCCGGGCAGCGAGGCGATGTCCATCACGCCCTTGCGCCGGGTCAGTTCGCGCGCGCGCTTGGCGGCCTCACGCGCGGCAGCGGCGTCGATGACCTTCTGCACGATCGATTTGGCGTGTTGCGGGTTTTCCTCCAGCCATTCGGCCATTTTGTCGGCCATCAGGCTTTCGAGCGGCTGACGCACTTCGGAGCTGACCAGCTTGTCCTTGGTCTGCGACGAGAATTTGGGATCGGGCAGTTTTACCGATACGATCGCGGTCAGCCCTTCGCGCATATCCTCGCCGGTCAGCGACACCTTCTCTCTCTTGAGCAGGCCGGACTTGTCGGCATAATTGTTGAGCGTGCGGGTCAGCGCGGCGCGGAAAGCCGCCAGATGGGTGCCGCCGTCCCGCTGCGGAATATTATTGGTGAAGCAGAGGACATTTTCATAATAGCTGTCGTTCCACTCCAGCGCGACGTCGATACCGATGCTGTCGCGCTCGCCGGTCACGGCGATGGGGGAGGGAATCAGCGGTGTCTTGTTGCGGTCGAGCCAGCTTACGAACGCGGCAATGCCGCCCTCGTAGAACAGCTCCACCTGCTTCTTCTCCTCCGACCGCGCATCGGCGAGGAACAGGCGCACGCCCGAGTTCAGGAAAGCCAGCTCGCGATAGCGATGTTCCAGCTTGTCGAAATCGAATTCGGTGCTCTTGAAGGTCGCCGGGCTGGGCAGGAAGGTGACGCGCGTGCCCTTTCTGGGTTCGCCC
>JAQVEQ010000287.1 GCA_028697875.1 Novosphingobium sp.
GGGGCGCGGCTGCGGGAAAGCACCCGACGCCCGCGGGGAAATGGCCAGTGCGTTCACCTCCGACCCCTCCCTCAGCACAATGCCGGGCCGGCCCACCAGCCACTCATCAAGCCTGCGGGCTTCTCGGGGGCGCTGACGCGCGCACTGCTTTCCCACGACTCGACCTGCACATCCAGGCCGGCGAATACGCCGTAGCCCTTGCCCGCGCGGATGCCCTCCCCCGCTTGCAGGCTTTCGCCCGCACGGATCGCCGCTTCGGCGCTAATCAGTCCGCCGGCCTTGATGCCCCAGCCCGCCTCCAGGTGCATGGCGCCATGGACCGAGCCGCCGGCGGCAATGCCCTGACCGACGCGGACATTGGCTTCGGCGCGGATGTCACCGCCGACCTGCAGCCCCTTGCCACAGCGCAACTCGCCTTCGCTGTGCAGCTCGAGCCCGATGAAGGCATTACCGTCGATCCGCAAGCGGCCGCCGCAACGCAAGTCCCAGCCGATGCGCGCCTCGCCACCGCAGTGCAGGTCGCCAGCCGAGTCCACACCCCAGCCGGCACGCAGATCGCCATCGATGGTGACGCGGCCCTCGCCCCGGACATTGCCCTCGACGCGCAGGTCGCCACCGACGATCAGGTCGCCGCCGACGCGCACGCCGCCATCGACCTGCAGCCCGCCGCCGACATGCAGCTTGCCTTCGACGTCGACATTGCCGCGTACCTGCAGCGTGCCGGCAAACACGACGGCATCCGCCTCGATTGCATCGACCACGCGCACCTCGCCGGTCGGCCCGAACTGTTCGAGCAGCCAGCACGCATCGCCGACGCGGCCGGCGGCCACCATCGTGTCGAGCAACTCCTGATAATTTCCGCCTTCGTCGAACTGGCGCACGAACCAGCGGAATCCGTCGGTGCAGGGACGCTTCGCCCTGACGAAACTACGTGTGAGAACCATGAAACATCACCCAAGTGCAGATCGCCGCCGCGCATGCAGCGCGGCGATTCGGTTGCAGCCCGGGCGAGGAAAGGGTTCCGCCTGAAGAGGGTCTCATCCCTGAGTGGGTCAGGGAACTGGCCGGTCAAGGCCTTGAGGTATCGAGGAAAGCTTCAGGTTCCCGCGCTGGCTGCACGTTGATCAGGACACGAACGACATGTGTCCTGGCAAGGTGCCGTGCGGGGTGGCCTGGGATCAGTCCCGGTTCCGGCCCCGCACGGCCGAGAAAAGCACGGCCGGGGACCCTGTGACCTTGAATGCCTGCGCCAACCTGAGGGTGTCGCGGCACGATGCGGCGCTCAGCCGGCCGCCCACGCGCTGTCCCGCGGCGTCGAACGCGTGCGAGAACGGGGTGGCAGCGGAAAGCGGCATGGCAGATGGGAAGTGATGCGAAAACGAGTAGGCCGGAGTATACGCCAAAGTCCGCGCCCGGTCCGCCCGCGGAGGAAACCCGCTGCGGGCGGCGCTGGATGCGCGCCCGGAACGAAAACGGGGCACCCGAAGGTGCCCCATGCCGGCGTTCACCCGCCGTGCGCCAGTCAGCGCGACCCGGATGGCCGCCCCGACCGGCGCAGGCGCACCGCGATCACTTCAGGTCGAAACGGTCGGCGTTCATGACCTTCGTCCAGGCCGCGACGAAGTCCTTCACGAACTTTTCCTTGCTGTCGTCCTGGGCATACACCTCGGCGTAGGCGCGCAGGATCGAGTTCGAACCGAAAACCAGATCGACCCGGGTCGCGGTCCACTTGGTGGCGCCGCTCTTGCGATCGACGATGGCGTAGCTGTTGCGCCCGGTGGGCTTCCAGCTGTAGCGCATGTCGGTGAGATTGACGAAGAAGTCGTTCGTCAGCGCACCGACGCGATCGGTGAAGACGCCGTGCTGGCTGCCGCCGTGGTTGGCGCCGAGCACGCGCATGCCACCGATCAGCACCGTCATCTCCGGCGCGGTCAGGCCGAGCAACTGGGCGCGGTCGAGCAGCATCTCCTCGGGCTGGACCACGTAGTCCTTCTTCTGCCAGTTGCGGAAGCCGTCATGCAGCGGCTCGAGCACCTCGAAGGATTCGACGTCGGTCTGCGCTTGTGTCGCGTCGCCGCGGCCCGGGGCGAACGGCACCTCGACACTGAAGCCCGCGGCCTTGATCGCCTGCTCCAGACCGACGTTGCCGCCCAGCACGATCACGTCCGCCACGCTGGCACCGGTCTCGGCGGCGATCTTCTCGTACGCTGCCAGCACCTTGGCCAGGCGCGCCGGCTCGTTGCCCTCCCAGTCCTTCTGCGGGGCCAGGCGGATGCGCGCACCATTGGCGCCCCCCCGGTAGTCCGAGCCGCGGAAGGTGCGGGCGCTGTCCCACGCGGTGGCGACCATCTCGCTCACCGACAGGCCGGCAGCGGCGATCTTCGCTTTCACCGCGGCCACGTCATAGCCCTTGTTGCCGGCAGGCACGGGGTCCTGCCAGATCAGGTCCTCGGCAGGTACGTCCGGGCCGATGTAGCGCGCCTTCGGCCCCATGTCGCGGTGCGTCAGCTTGAACCACGCCCGGGCGAAGACCTCCTCGAAGTAGGCCTGGTCGTTGCGGAAACGCTCGGCGATCTTGCGGTACTCGGAGTCGAAACGCAGCGCCATGTCGGCATCGGTCATGATCGGCTTGCGGCGGATCGACGGGTCTTCCACGTCCACCGGCATGTCCTCTTACTTGATGTTCACCGGCTCCCACTGCCAGGCCCCGGCCGGCGACTTCTGCAGCCACCAGTCGTGCTTGAACAGCATGTCGAAGTAGCCGTTGTCCCACTTGGTCGGATGCGTGGTCCACGCACCTTCGATGCCGCTGGTCACGGCGTTGCGTCCGATGCCGCGGGTGGTGTGGTTCATCCAGCCGAAACCCTGCTCCTCGAGATCCGCCCCTTCGGGCGCCGGGCCGAGGTTGGCAGCGCTGCCGTTGCCGTGCGTCTTGCCGACGGTGTGGCCACCGGCGGTCAGCGCCACGGTTTCCTCGTCGTTCATCGCCATGCGGGCGAAGGTCACGCGCATGTCGTGCGCGGTCTTGATCGGGTCGGGCTTGCCATCGACGCCTTCCGGATTCACGTAGATC
This sequence comes from Novosphingobium sp., assembly GCA_028697875.1. Taxonomy (GTDB): domain Bacteria; phylum Pseudomonadota; class Alphaproteobacteria; order Sphingomonadales; family Sphingomonadaceae; genus Caenibius. Next base: position 3,074 of record JAQVEQ010000287.1, read on the forward strand.
AGGCCCATCATCACCGCGGCGAGCGGGTTCTCGAG
>JAQVEQ010000065.1 GCA_028697875.1 Novosphingobium sp.
CGGCCGCCGGTTTCATGGGCGGTTACTGGCGTTCAGGCGATATCGGGGTGATGGACGCGCAGGGCTATATCAAGGTGCTCGACCGCAAGAAGGACATGATCAACCGCGGCGGGTTCAAGATCTATTCGGTAGAGGTCGAGAACACCCTGATGGCCCACGACGCGGTGGTCGAGGCCGCCGTGGTCGGCCGCCCTTGCGAAGTGCTGGGCGAACGGGTCGTGGCTTTCGCGGTGCTCCGCCAGGGCGTGAGCGAGGACGCCTTGCGGGCCTTCTGCGCGCAAAACCTGTCGGACTACAAGGTGCCCGACCGGGTGCACGTGGTCGAAGGCCCGCTGCCGCGCAATCCCAACGGCAAGCTGCTCAAGACGGCGGTCCGCGAATGGCTCGCGGAATATACCGCCTGAGCAGCCCGCGCGATCAGATCATCTGGACCACTTCGATCAGGTGACCTTCGCAGTCGGTGACGAAGGCCACTTTCACGCCGTGTTCGGCATTGTTCCACACCGGGTCGACCACTGCCCCGCCTGCGGCGAGCGCCCGTTCGACGAAAGCGTCGATATCGCCGGTCTGGAAACCGAGGATAACCTCGTCGTTGGTCGGCTTGGGCGCGTCGAGGAACTTGAGCAGGACGAACGTCGCCGCGCTGTCCGCCGTCGGGGCGAAGAGGATTTCGGAAATGTCGCGTCCGCCGATCTTGGCATCGACCCGGGCGGTCTCTTCCAGACCGCAGACCGACTTGTAGAACGCGGCGGTCTTGTCGAGGTCTTCGACCAGCAGCTTGGTGAAACCGAAATGGGCTTTCTGGGCAGTGCTCACAAATGTCTCCTTCAGATGACGTTCTGCATGAATGCGCCCCAGTTCACGTCCGCATCGGGGTCGAGCGCTTCTGCGGAATCGCTGGGGATGATGTAGCCGCCGGGGGCCATTGCCTCTTCGAAATGATCGCGCACGGTTTCCATGTCAAGGAACCCTTCGGCAGCCTTGTAGCCCGGCGTCAGGCCAATGAAAGCGCGGCGGAAAATGTTGCCGCCGATCCGGAACATCTCGCCCGTCACCGGCACTTCGTCATGGACGAGGAAAGCCGCGACCGGGGCGGCGGCTTCGGGCGGATAGTGCTTGGCCATGGCATTCGCCACTTCCTCGCCCAGCATGTGGGTCATGCGGCTGGCGGCCGTCGGCATGACGCAGTTGATCTTGATGTCCTTGCCGTTGTGGCGTGCGGCCGAGGCGAGCGCGCGAGTGATCCCCCAGGTCGCGCCCTTGGCCGCCGGATATCCGACCCCACTGCCCATACCGAAGAACGAACCGGACGAAATGTTGAGAATGCGGCCCGTGCCGCGCTGCCACATGTGGTCCCACACCGCGCGGCACATCTGGAACGTGCCGGTGGCCGCGACCTTGATGTCGGTATCCCACTGCTCGTCGCGCATCTGGCTGATCGGGCCGACACTGGTGACGATCCCGGCGTTGTTGATCAGGATGTCGACCCGGCCCCACGCCTCCATCGCCGCGCCGACGATGCTGTCCGCCCCTTCCCGGGTCGCCACCGTATCGCCATTGGCCAGCGCTTCGCCGCCCGCTTCGCGGATGGCTGCGGCAACCGCCTCGGCAGGGCCGGTATCCGCGCCCTGCCCCCGGAAATCTCCGCCCAGGTCGTTGACCAGCACCTTGGCGCCGCGCTCGGCAAGCAGCATGGCATAAGCCCGGCCCAGGCCGTGCCCCGCGCCGGTGACAATCGCCACCTTCCCGTCGAAGCGCATGCCCCCGGTACTCATTCCACACTCTCCTTCAGCAGTTCTCCGGCCGGCGTCTCGCAGCGCCGGACACGCAACCTGGTCACATCGAGCCCGGCAGGCGCGGTATCGTCCACGCCGGCAGGAAGCCACAGGACGGCCTGCGCCGGGAAGGCCGGCTCGTTCCACGAGGTCGCGAAATCGACCGAAACCCCCGCATGGCGGGTACCCAGCCGGCCCGCCCAGGCAAGGACCTTGCCGCGCATGGAGGTATCTTCCTCGTCCCAGCCCAGCAGCCAGGCCTGCCGCTCGTCCGGGATGGGATGGGGCATCGCGGAAAAGACATGCTCTTCCGAACCGGCCGGGGCGGTTCTGGACTGATCCATGAACTTGACTTCGTCGGCCCGCAGGATGTCGCCCACGGGGCCGTCCATCAGGCCCGCCGTAGCCGCGATATCGCGCGCCCAGAACTCGGAGATCGTATCGAACCCGATCTCTTCGTGATCGATCACATGATTGCGGACGTAACGGGTAAACGGGAAATGCCTCGCGCCCAGCGGGGCGTGGCTTTCCTCATAGTAGCGCTGGAACGCCTCTCGGGTGGAGCCGGGTTTGTGCACCAGGGCACAAATGCTCTTCATCATGCCTGCCATCCTCATTCATCGCACCTGGCCCGCCAGCTGTTCTACCGCGCTGTATGGATCGAGCCTGCGCGCCTCGACTTCGGCCAGGATGGAATCGCCCGCTTGGGCAATGGCTTCTCGTGCCAGCTTATCGCGCAACAAGGCAAGCACTTGTTCGCGCTCGCGCCGCCCCGATCGCAGTGCGAATGCGCCGGTCTCGTCAAGGTGAACCCGGTGCGCCACGATGGCATCGACAATTTCTCGCGCGCCCTCCCCGGCGCTGGCGACCGCGCGCAGCAGAGGCGGCCGCCACGGCTCGGCAGGACGCGACTGCTCGCGCAAGTGCAGCATCAGTTCGAACTGGCTCACCGTCGCGTCGTAGCCGTCGCGGTCGGCCTTGTTGACGACGAAGATTTCCCCCGCCTCGAGAATGCCCGCCTTCACCGCCTGGACCTCGTCGCCCAGCCCCGGCACGCCGACGATGATCGTCGTATGGGCAAGGTTGACCACGTCGATCTCGTCCTGCCCCACGCCGACCGTTTCGACCAGCACCACGTCGAAGCCCATGGCGTCGAGCACAAGACAGGCATCGTGGGTCGAACGCGACAGGCCGCCTGCCGCTCCGCGCGTGCCGATGGAACGGATGAACACGCCGGGGTCGAGCGTGTGGCGCGCCATGCGCACCCGGTCCCCCAGGATCGCGCCGCCGGTGAACGGGCTCGACGGGTCGATGGCCACGACCCCGACCGTGCGACCGCGGCTGCGCAGTTCGGCAACCAGCGTGTCGGTCAGAGTCGACTTGCCCGCACCCGGCGGCCCGGTGATGCCGACCACGTGCGCATGCCCGGTGTGCGGAAATATGTGCCTGATGACTTCGGCCCCGCGCGGATCGCGGTCGTCCAGCCAGGTGATCGCGCGCGCGCCCGCGGCAGCCTTGCCGGCCAGGACATCGGCGGCAATGCCCATCAGGCCACTTCTTCGGCGGCCTGCCTCCGGGCCCACCACTCTTCGAGATAGCGGACGATGTCGCGGGTGTCGGTGCCCATGGTGAACATCGCATCCACCCCGGCATCGTGGAGCAAGGGTTTGTCCTCTTCCGGGATCACCCCGCCGGCAAGGAGCAGCTTGTCGCCCGCCCCCGCTTCTTCCAGCAGGTGCGCCAGTTTCGGCAGGCTGCGGGTGTGCCCGGCGGAGAGAGTGGAAATGCCGACCACGTCCACGTCCTCCTGGATCGCGGCGGCGACGACCATTTCCGGCGTCTGCTTGAGCCCGGTGAAGATCACTTCCATCCCCGCTTCGCGCAGGGCATGGCCGATCACGGTGATGCCCACGGTATGGGTATCCATGCCCAGCTTGGCGAGCAGCACGCGCAGGCGCCGCCGGGGGCGTTCGGTCATGCCTCAAACTCCCGATAGCTGGCTGTCGGGCGTATGGACGCCGAACACGTCGCGCATGGCGTTGCACAGTTCGCCGTGGGTCGCATAGACTTTCACCGCTTCGAGGCAGGGCGGCACAAGGTTGCCGCCATTGCGCGCGGCTTCGCGCACCTTTTCCAGCGCGGCATCGACTGCCGCCTGGTCGCGCCGGGCGCGCAAGCCGCGCACCTTGGCGGCCTGTTCTTCCTCCATGTTGTCGTCGAGGCGGAAGATTTCGATCTCGCGCTTTTCCTCTTCCAGCTTGAGATGGTTGACGCCGACCCATTTGCGGCGGCCTTCCTCGATGTCCTTGTTGCGCTCATACTGTTCGCGGCCCAGCGCGCGCTGGAAGTATCCCTGCTCGATCGCCTTGGTCGCACCGCCCATGGCGAAGACCTTTTCCAGCTCCTCGAACACGGCATCTTCCATCTGCCTGGTCAGCGTCTCGACGTAGTAGGACCCGGCGAGCGGATCGATCGTTTCGGCCACGCCAGTCTCGTGGGCAACGATGTGCTGCAAGGCCGCCCCGACGCGGATCGCGTCTTCGGCCGGAAGCGCATGGGCCTCGTCGTAAAGCGGGGTTGTCATGGCCTCGCCCGCGCCGCCCAGGGCGCAGGCCGTCGCCATGATCGCGAGGCGGCCGATGTTGTTGAGCGGCTGCTGCAAGGTCAGCGCGATCGTCGTCGGCGAAGTCATCATCCGGATCTTGAGCGCTTCGGGACTGGTCGCCCCGTAGCGCTCCTTCATCAGCCGCGCCCAGCACTTGCGGAAGGCGCGGAACTTGCAGATGCCTTCGAAGAAATCCATGTCGACGTTGACGACGAAGTGGTTGAGGTAAGGCGCGACCGTATCGATATCGAACCCGCGTTCCAGCGTCGCGTCGATATAGGCGCAGGCGATGGCGAGACTGAACGCGATCTCCTGCACCGGGTTGGCCTTGGCCGGCTGCAACTGGGCGGCGATGATCGACAGCGGCGCCCAGTTCGGATGGTTGCGGATGATATATTCGATGCAGTCGGTCGCAATCCGCAGGCCATGCTCGGGCGGATAGATATAGCGCCCGACGCAAGTGTATTCGATCAGGATGCCGTTGACGATGTGGAGGACGAAGTCCTTCGGATCGACGCCCTTGCTTTCCAGCGCGGCGATAATCATCGCCAGGTTCACCGGCTGCGGCGCGTTGCACACGCTCATCAGGTATTTGAGCTTGTCGAACGGCAGGTCGAACGCGGCTTCGAGGTCTTCGAGACTGTCCAGAGCCATCCCGGCCCGGCCTACTTCGCCTTCGACCATGGGATCGTCGCTGTCGTAGCCGTTCGTCGTCGCAAGGTCGTATTCGAGGATCAGGCCGGACAGTCCCTGGTCGAGCATATAGCGCGCGCGCTTGGCCCAGTCCTCGCCTTTCCCGAAGCCGGTCACCTGCGTCATCGTCCAGAAGTCCGAACGGTGGCCGTTGGGCCGGGTCGAACGGGTATAAGGGTATTCGCCGGGAAAACCGAGATCGGTGAGATAATCGAAGCCCACCGCGTCGAGGTCCGCCGGGGTGTAGAGCGGCTTGATCGGCCATTTCAGGGATTGGGTAACGAATGGATCCCGGCGTTCGGGATGTTGCGACACGAAGGGCCCGCGCGTTTCCGCTTCCCAGCGTTCCATCTCGGACACGAGATTGTCGTTGGCGACGACAAAAGTGCCGAGCGGCTTGTTCATTTGCGGCTCTCTCCTGCGCCCAATTTTATTTTCGAGGAAGATAACCGGAACAGGAGGCACGCCAATGGGAAACCTTGAACGCGCCGTACTTTGCAGCATGTTCTCGTAAATTGCAGCACTATTTCGTATATCTAGCCCATGGCACCGATGCCGATCCGCGACGCGCAACGCATGCCGGGGCTTGTGACCGGGCGGATCGTCCTGCCCGGGGTGACCGTGGAACTTTGCGTATTTCCCGAAGTCGAGCCGCAGATGCTGGCCGTGACCGAAGAGGAAACGATGCTCTCGCTCGGCCTCTCCCGCCTGCTTGCCGGATCGGAAGGGCGAATCGCGAGCGATCGGCGCACGCCCTTCGTCCGCTTCGGCGCGCTGGGCTTGCGCCTTGCCGGCATACCGATGGAAATGCGGGTGGCAGGCGGTGCGTTCCACACGGTGCGATGCCGCTTCGAGGCAGACGTGCTCGAAAGCCGTCTCGCCCCCCGGCCGTTGACCGACGCCCAACTGGCCGCCTGCTTCGACATTCGCGTCCAGACGATCGAGGACGCCATGCTGCGCCTCGCCGCCGAGGTCGAACATCCCGGCCCCGACAGCGCGGCTCTCACCGCAGCCCTCGTCGAGGTGATCCTGCTCGATCTGCGCCGCTACCTGGACGACGCGCGTCACCGGGCGGAACGCAACAGGGGCGGATTGCCGCCACGCCTCGTGCGGCGCGTGCTGGAACGGATCGACGAACCCGGTGCTGCGCCAACAATCGGCGAACTCGCCGCCGTCTGCAGTCTCAGCCGCTTCCACTTCATGCGCTGTTTCCGCGAAACGATGGGGATGAGCCCGGGCGCCTTCATCCGCCAGGCGCGGATCGCGCGGGCCAAGGCCCTGCTCGCCACCGACAAACGCCCGCTGGCCGACCTGGCGCGCGAGCTGGGTTACTGCGGACTACCGGCCTTTTCCGCCGCCTTCCGCAAGGCGACCGGCCGCTCTCCCGGCGCCTACCGGGCCCTGTTACGCTGACGGCCCGGCCTCCTCGAGAGGAGACCGGGCCGCCGGAACCGGAAGCGGGGAAGCGGTAGACCGTCCCCCCGCCCGGCAATGTCCATCGGCTATCAGTTGCCGAAAGCGTACTTCAGACGGATGCCGTACATCCGCGGTTCGCCGTACATCTGCGCCTGGGCACCAACCGTCGTGTAGATGTTGGTGTTGCTGATGGCGTACTTCTCGTTCGTCAGGTTGGTGACGAAGAAGTTGACGTCGAGGCCGCTGTCGAGGGCATTGCGCCAATCGACCGACGCATTGACCAGGCCGAACGAAGGCAGCTTCGAACCCGGTTCGAAGACCGAACCGTCAGGGAAGGTTTCTTCGTAGAACGGCGAAACCGTCTGGCTGTCTGTCCAGTTGTAGCTGACGAACAGGCTGACATCGCCGAACGACGCCGCAGTCGGGATCTCCAGTCGGCCATAGACCGAGAAGATATTCGGCGTGATGAACTGCAGCGGACGGCAGCTCATGTCGGCACCGGCATAGACCATCGGCGAGGCAATGCTCTGCGCCGTGCAGTCATAAACGCCCGAGTTCGAGTCGAACGTGAACGACTTGTAGTGCGAAGCGATGTGGCTGTAGTTGCCGCCGATCTCGAGAATGTCGACCGGCTTCACCATGGCGTCGATTTCGATGCCCTTTACGACGGCACTGGCGGTGCTGAGCGTCACGGCGCCGTTGCCGTTGGTCTGATAGTTATAGTCGCCGGCACCGCGCTGGATCTTGCTGTAGTCCAGATAGAAGGCATTGACGTTCAGACGCGCCGGGGCATCGCCGATGTGGAAGTCGGACTTGAAGCCCAGTTCGTAGTCGGTGACGAATTCCGGACCGAAGGTACGGGTATCCGCGAAGACGGCGTAGGCGTTGAAACCACCGGCCTTATACCCGCGCGACACCTTGGCATAGAGCAGCAGGTTGTCGATCGGGCGATAGTCGAGGCCCAGCGTCCAGGTACCGGCCGAATCCTTGCGGGTCGCGCCGAACAGGCAGTCCGTAGCCGGATCGGTGACGACAATGTTCGAATCCCACGAGCAGCCGACAACGTAGTCCGCACCGTTGATGCCGGCGCCCGGCACGTAGATGTACGAATAGTTGGTGCCGCCGACCTTGTCCCAGGTGTAGCGATAGCCGGCCGTGAGGCGCAGGCTGTCGAGCGCCGGAGTCAGCGCGCCGAAGTCAAGCGTAGCCTGGGCATACAGAGCCTTGGACTCGCTCCGGTAGGTGAGCGAGCTCGCGTTGATCGCGCAACCGGCCTGGCTCGCCTGATCGCAAACGTTGATGGCATAGGCGTTCATCGTCCCGCCCGGCTTCTGCTTGAAGTAGAAACCGCCGAGCGTGTAGGTCAGCTTGCCATCCATGGCATCGCCCTGCAGCTGCAGCTCTTCGGTATAGACGTCGAACCAGTCACGCGGCGCATTGCGGCTTTCGACCGTCGTGCCGGTGTCGTAAACCGGCGCGATCGTGCCGTCCATGTCGTTGGCGTAGTAGGACTTGAGCGACGCGTAGCTGAAGATGTTGCGCAGCTTCAGGCCATCGGCCAGCTCGATGTCGGTCGTGTTCGACACGCCCCAGGTTTCGAGCTTGGCGAAATCGTCCACACTGTGGGCCGTCTTGCGGATGCCCCATTCATCCTGCTGGTCGATCTGATCCTGCAGGTAGCTGAGATCGAAGTTCATGCCGAGCGCGTAGTTGTAGTAGCCGAGCACGTTGTAGTTGAAGTCCTTGGCAATCGTGCCGCTGCCGTTGGTCTTCGAATAGCCGTAATAGGCCATGGTGTAGTTGGAGATGGCATCGCTCGGATCCCACTGGATGCCGATGCGGCCCATGCGCCAGTGCTGGTTGTCGCGGTCCTTGTTCCAGGCGACGTCATGCGTGAAACCGTCACGATCGCGCGACGAACCGACCACGCGGACGCTCAGCGTATCCGTCAGCGGAACGTTCAGCACCGCTTCGAATTCGGTCATGTTGTAGTTGCCGTAGCCACCCTGGACATAGCCTTCGAGGCGGTCGGTCGGCTTGGCCGGGGTCAGCAGGATCGCGCCGCCCGTGGTGTTGCGGCCGAACAGCGTGCCCTGGACACCCGAGAGGACCTGAACGTTCTGCAGGTCGACGAAGTTACCCGGGCCGCCCTGGCCGCTCAGCGTGTTGGCGGCAGGCAGCGGAACTTCGTTCATGTAGACGACCACGCCCGGCGCACCCTGGAACGAGGCGCTCTGACCGCGGATCGTCGGCGACATCACGTCGCGCGAAGCCTGGCCGTTCGGGCCGATGACCAGCGAGGGGACCGAAGCCTGCATGTCCTGCAGGTTGGTGATACCGCGTTCGCGCAGGTTGTCGGCCGACATCGCGGTGATCGCGATCGGAACGTCCTGCAGCTTTTCCTCGCGGCGCTGCGCGGTCACGACGATTTCACCGAAACCGGTGCTGGCGGCCTCTTCGGCCTGCGCCGCGCCTTCGTCCTGCGCGAAGGCGACGCCCGGCATGACCAGCGCACTGGCCGCGGCGCCCGCCATCAGCCAAAGGCCGAGACGCGCCCGTTCACTTTTACGGAAGACAACACGATTGGTCACTGGGGAACCTCCCTTACTAACGTTCCAGATGTGCGAAGTTTGCGCACCTCTCCAAGTCCTCCACCGGTCGCCATGTTCAGGCCAACCGATGCTCGTTCGCTGCGAATGCCGGGTACGGGAGCAGGGAAAACGCGCCCTGCGAAAACCGTTGGCTGACCCGGACGGATGTCGATCGGTATACTTTTGCAGCCGACATCCAGACCTTCGCGACGGCGCGCCTTAACGCTTACGCATTTACGCCGCAACGGCCAAAACGGGGAAATAATTGCGCAGACTATCAAAATCGCATTACGCAAATTAGCGTTGCTTTTTGGCAACAATTAGGGAAATGCGCAAGCGACGCAAAAGGCCCGGGCGGTCGGCCCGGGCCTTGAATGGATATCAGGTCGGCTTGCCGCCGGTCCGGGATCGCCCCGGCGCGGTTCAGGCAATGATGGCCGGATGCGGGATACGCGGATCGCCCAGTTGCGACCGCCACGACATCGGTTGCTTGCCGCCTTCATCGGTAATGCCGTACTTCATCGCCAGTTCGGCGGTATAGAACGTCTGGCCGTTCATTTCGGCGACGGCCGGATCCTCGTAGATCGCGTGGATCACCTTGCCGTTGAATTCGGGCGTTTCCGCCACTTGGAGCAGCTGGCCGTACTGTTCCGGCTTCTCTTCCGCGCTGCGCCTGCTGCGTTCCGTCACCAGCATGCCCATCCACAGCGACACGGCGGCCACGCCCGTATCCCGGAAATCGACGCCCATGTCGGCGGCGAACTTGTCGACCCCGGCCTTCTGCGCGCCATAGGCCGCGCCGTGCATGTAGCAGACCGACCCCGGCGACGAAGTGAACACGATCAGCCCGCGCCCCTGTTCCACCATCATCGGCGCCGCATGCCAGCACGCGCGGTAGTTCGATATCAGCCCGACATCGAGGATATCGACGAGGTCGATCGACTTTTCCCAGAACGGGCCAGGCTTGATCAGGTCGTCATGCAACGCGGCCGCGTTGTTGACGAGGACATCGAGCCGGCCGCTCTCGCGCTTCACCTGTTCGAACAGCGCGGCGATCTGTTCCGGATCGCTGTGATCGACCCGCACGGGGATGCCTTCGCCGCCCGCGTCGGTCACGGCCTGGGCAGACGCACCGATCGTGCCCGGCAGGTCGGCATCGCCCTCGTTGAGCGTGCGGCCCGTCACGTAGACGCGGAAGCCCTTTTCACCCAGCGCATGGGCGATGCCGCGGCCCGCCCCGCGGCTGGCGCCAGTAACGACCGCAACCTTGCGATCCGTGCTCATACGCCGAAGCCTCCCGAAACCGAAATCGACTGGCCAGTGGTATAGGCCCCTTCGTTGGACGCGAAATAGACGCAGGCATGACCGATTTCCCCGGCCGTGCCCCAGCGCTTGAGGCAGATCAGTTTGTGGGTTTCGGTGACCCAGCGCTCGTCGAGCTGGCCCTGCTTGGTCAGCTCGTGAAGCTGGCCCGCATCGATCACGCCGACCAGCACCGAATTGGCGCGGATGTTGTGCTTGCCCTCTTCCTTGGCGATGCCCTTCACGAGCTGTTCGTTGGAAGCCTTGACCGCCACCGACATACCGTCGCGCGCGGGCCACCAATCGTGCCCGGCCGAACCCAGCGTGACAAAGCTGCCGCCGCCCTGTTCGCGCATGTGCGGAATCACCGCCTGCGCCACGGCGAAGAAGCCATGCACTTCGACTTCGAAGGCATGGCGCCATTCTTCCATCGGCGTTTCGGCAAGATAACGTTGGTTGACCAGCGGCCCGGCGGCCCAGACGACGCTGTGGATCCGGCCATGTTCGGCAATCACCGCATCGATCGTAGCCTGCACTTGCGCCAGATCGGTCACATCGGCGGCATGGATGCTCGCCTTGCGGCCGGCAGCGCGGGCGTGCCCGGCCACTTCCTCGGCCGGTTCGCGTTTGCTGCGATAGACGACTGCGATGTCGCTGCCCTGGTCGGCGAAAGTCTTCGCCACCCCGCGGCCGATGCCGCCGCTACCGCCGAAGACAATCGTACACCCTGACGGAAATGTCGCCATGATCAGGTTCTCCCTCTGTTTTATGAAACAGCCAGACCGGCGCGGCGTATGCCGCGTCCGGCCTCAAACTATACGTGGCGTCAGGCGGCCTTGCTGCCCGGGCGCTTGTCCATGGTGACGACCAGGCCGTCCGAACGCTTCTGCAGTTCCGGCGCCTTTTCGCGCGGATTGAAGAACTGCTTGTACCACTGGCGGACCTTGCCATAGGGGCCGTCCTTCGGGATCGCGAGCGGGTTGAAGCACGGGCGCTTGTTGGCCCAGATTTCCACGTCCTGCGCGAAGGCGAGACGGCTGGCTTCCTGATAGGCGAGCGCGTTGGCGCGATCCTCGTCCGTGGTTTCGCGCGAACCGTCGTGAACCTTGACCATCAGGGCATGCCATGCGCGCGAGACGCCGTCTTCGATCGGCGTGTTGGCGATCATGATGAAGGAATCGAACGTGCCGGCCATTTCCGACTGAAGGAAGCCGGGGCCTTCGTACCAGGTATCGAGCACCAGCTGGTCTTCCGCCTCAGCCGTCAGCGTGCGGTGGCCGGCACTGTAGTACTGGTGGACGATGTGGCCCATGAATTCGTTGGCGAAATAGGTGAAGTCCTTCGCTCCGTGGATCGGCACGAAGTGGCCGAGGTCGGCCATGTTGTCGAGGATTTCGCAACCGTGGACATTGAGGTCGCCCATGAAGTCGACCTTCCATTCGACCCAGCCCGGCTCCCCGTAGTGGCCGCCGAAATTGGGCAGTTCCCATTCCGGTTCGAGGCCTTCGGGATCGTGCCACATCCAGATGATGCCGGCACTCTCCACCACATGATGGAACTTGAGCTTGGCGGCCTTGGGGATGAAGTCTTCCGAATAGGGGATGTGGTTGCACTGGCCGTCGGGGCCGAAGCGCCAGCCGTGGAACGGGCAGCGGATCGAATCGCCTTCGACATGCTCGCCATCGAGCACGATGTACGAGGTGGTGTTCTTCGCCAGGTGCGCACCCATGTGCGGGCAATAGGCGTCGGTCACGTAAACGGTGCCGGATTCGCCACGGTACATGACGAGATCCATGCCGAAATAGCGCATCGACGTCGGCGTGCTGGTCGCATCCGTCGCGGGGGCGATCATGAACCAGCCGCGCGGGAAATCGAATTCGCCGAAGCCATATTCCTTGGTGGTAGCCATAATGGATTCTCCCGAACTTCCGCCGCCCTACTACGCGGCGTCACATGACCCTTCCATTAAGCGAAATCGCTCGATTACGCGAAGTATCTTGCTCTGCACACCATTTGTGCAAATATGCACAGCATGGAATGGAGCGATCTCAAGGTATTCCTCGCCGCCGTGCGGACCGGGTCCTATACCGCGGCAGGCCGTCAGCTGGGCATCAATCGCACGACTGTCGGCAGGCGGATCGACACCCTTGAAAACGCGCTGGGAATGGCGTTGTTCCAGCACACGCCCTACGGCCCGGCGCCGACCCGCGAAGGGCAGGAACTGCTGGCCACGGCGTCTTTGATCGAATCGGAGATCGACTCGCTGCTCGCCCGGCTGGAACGGCCCAGCGAGGCCCCGGAAACGATCCGTATCGCCAGCAGCGGCAGCTTCGCCAGCGAATTCATGGCCGAACTCGCGGCGTTCCAGCGGCGGGAACCGAGTGCCGCCATCGAGCTCCTGGGCGAGATCGACCCGCTTGACGCCGTCAGCCAGCGGCGGGCCGACCTTGCCATCGCCGCCGTCCGCGTGCCGCCGGTGCGGCTGACCGGCGTGCAGGTCGGCATCCTGTCGCAGGCCCCCTATGCCTTGCGCAAGGGGGCCGAAGACCGCGTGCTCGGCTGGGGGCACGAAGTCGAAACGGCAGTGCCCGGGCAATGGACCACCGCCAACCCGACAGGCGAAGCCGCGGAAGAGGCAGGCGTCGCCCGTTTCAACAGCTGGCAGCAGCTCAAGCAGGCGGTGCTGGCCGGCATGGGCCGCGCCAGCCTGTGGTGCTTTGCCGCCGATGCGGAACCCACGCTCCGGCGGCTGGCGGCACCCGACTCGCGCCACGATTTCCCGCTGTGGCTCCTGCACCGGACGAAGTCGCCGCCCGGCCCGCACTTGCGCAAGCTGATCGCCTTCCTCGAAACGGCCCTGAAGGAACGGCTGGCCGGCTAGATCGTGTGGTCGAGCACGGCGCGCGTCACCTTGCCCGATTCCAGCGCGGCGATCGCATCCTCCACTTCGGCCAGCGGCCAGACTTGCGTGACCTGCCCGGCGATATCCAGCTTGCCTTCCTGCGCGAGGCG